>JAFGTN010000510.1 GCA_016934075.1 Pirellulales bacterium | reverse complement strand
ACATCGGTCGGGGAATAGATCGCTGACGGCCACGACCTCGACATTGGGGTGATCCTGGAAGCCGAACGCAGCGCCGAATTTACATCGACCGTAGCCGACGATACCGACCTTGACCTTGCGGTCGGAGACGGGCTCCCACTTCTTGGCACCGGTCGTTTCCTTGCCTTTATCTTCAAATCCGGCCACGGGTTTCTCTTTGGCTAATGCTGCCGATGCCCCGGCCAATCCCAACCCGGCGATACCGATACTATGTAAAAACGTGCGTCGCGAGGCATGATTTTCCATGAGATGCTCCTTGAAGGCGTGAAACGTGCAGGGGGGATTATTCGTAATCATGCTTACCCGAAGCACGAGCCAAGGAAGCAACGCGTAAACCTGCTCCTCCCTTCGCTTGCGCTTCGGGTTAGTGATTATTATTACACTTCCGTTATCAACCACGGTGCGCGATACGTTCCCCGTACCAGGCGATTGGCGTCGTCGTTGTTTTTGAAGCATTCGTTTTCGCGGTCGACTTCCAGCCAGGGGCCCAGTGTGACGGTTTTCTTCTCGGTCTGGACGCCGTTGGCCTTGAGGTGAGCAAGCAGGTTGTCGACTTCCTTGGCGAAGGCGGGCGTATCGGCCGTCTGCTTGCGCATGGCTTCGGGCGTGGCCTTCTCGCCAAGTCGCAGAGAAATGTTGCCCAGATGCGTTACCGTTGTGGAGCGATGACCTTCGAGCACGTCGGCGTTAAGGTCTTCGCGTCGACCGCTGCGCAGCGCGGCGATGAAATTGGCGAAGTGGTAGTCGCCGGTCGGGAATTCTTCGATGAGTTTGCCTTTTTTGTCGTAGGCGCGACCGCTGCGGACCATGAGGTATCCGCCGTCGCATTCGGCGCAGACGTCGGTTCGCACTCCACGGAAGGAGGGAGTTTCTTTGGATCCCTTGGCCTTACGGAGGTTATGGACAATGTAGATCACCGGTACAGAGGGGAAATCGTAGTAGATGATCTGGGCGTTTGGTACATCGCCCGCGTCGTTGAAGCAGAAACGGCCACCGATGCTCATCACTCGTCGTGGCGGTTTGTCTTCGCCAAGCACCCAGCGAGCCACGTCGATTTCGTGTACGCCCTGGTTGCAGGATTCGCCGTCGCCCATGTTCCAGGTGAAGCTGCAATCATATTGGATGCGGTCGCGATAGATGGGTTCTTTTTTCGCCGGGCCGCACCAGAGTTCGTAGTCCAGTGTTTTGGGGATGGGCAGCGGTTCTTTGCGCAGGCCGATCGACGTTCGCGGCTTGTTGGCGAAACAATATACGCGTTGGATTTTTCCCAGGGCTCCGCTTTTGAGATATTCGATTCCCGCCGGGACGGCCTTGTTCGAGCGGGATTGGGTTCCCACCTGCACCAGCCGGTTATATTTCCGCGCGGCCTTGACCATCTGCTGTCCTTCCCAAATGAAGTGAGAGAGCGGCTTCTCGCAATAGACGTGCTTGCCTGCCTGGCAGGCCCAGATGGTGGGTAGAGCGTGCCAGTATTGCATGGTGGCAACGCTCACCGCGTCGAGATCCTTTCGCTCGATCAATTTTCGCATATCGGCGTAAGCAGCCGGTTTGTTGCCGAATTTGTCTTGTACTTTCTTTACGCAGGCATCCAGACGTGTTTGGTCGGGATCGCAAACGGCCGCGATCTCGACACCTTTTTGACTGCCTAAACCGGGCACGTGCGATCCGGCCCCACGAACACCCAGGCCGATTGTGCCAATGCGAATCTTGTCATTTGCACCAAACACTTTTTGCGTGGCGAACATCGGCAGCGAAACCGCGCCGGCGGCAATTGCGCCGCGACAAAGAAATTGTCTGCGTGAAACGGACATTTTTATACTCCAGTAGAATTGAGCAATGCTTTGGAGCGGGTAAGTGGGCAGGTACTACTAGCGTAGCTAAATGCCATGGAGCTAGTCAATATCCAGCAGCCCGTTGAGGGGTTTCCAGGGATATTATGCGGAGGGTGCGGGTGATTATCAGTTGCAAAGGGTATTATTTTTTGCTGAAAGTACAGCCGAAATAACCGAAAAAAGCCACAAACTAACCCCGAAAGACCATTTTTGTCACGCTACCGACAGGGGGTAGGTCGCTATTTATTCAACCATTCGTGATATGGTTGACAGTCGGGTAATGAGTCTAGTAAACTCGTAGGTTTTATAGTGCGGGCAAACGCCGATCTGAAGGAGCGGCTCCGGAAGATTGGTAAATTTGTCCAGAGGTTGGCGCACAAATCGAATAAACCTCCGGTTTAGTGGTCCGTGCCGGAGCACACGTCAGGCGGTCCTGAACATTCCCCCATTGCTCCGGCTTTTACCTTTGCGTTTTTACGACGCGGAAAGCCGTTTCAGAGGTAAATATACACACACTGAATTGCCAAAATCAGGCAAAACTGTCAAATAAGCCTTACTGTCAAAAAGGACGAACAATGAAATTTGATCGAGGAATTGTAAGAGGTATCCCGGCCGTGTTGGCCGCGATTTTGGTCTTGCTGGGATGTTGTGTCCCGGCCATGGCCGCACCCGAAGGAGAAACGGCTGCCGCGACGGCGGCGAATGCCGCAACGACGACCAGTGAAGCCCTGTTCTTCGTGTTCTGGGCCATAGCTTTTATCGGCGCTTTGACCGCCTTGGGCTTTGCCATCTACTTCTTCAAGAAGGTGATGGACGCCGACGAAGGCAACGAGGAGATGATCGAAATCGCGTCCCACGTTCGCGAGGGCGCGGCGGCGTACATCTGGCAGCAGTACAAAGTGGTGGCGATATTCTTCGTCATCATCTGCGGCCTGCTCTCCTGGATGGCTTTCGGACTGCACGTACAGAGTCAGTGGGTACCGTTCGCCTTTTTGACCGGCGGTTTCTTCTCCGGCCTGGCCGGTT
>JAFGTN010000509.1 GCA_016934075.1 Pirellulales bacterium | reverse complement strand
GATCGTTAAATGATTTCGGCTCGCCTGACGAAGCATGGCGGCGGTAGTACAAGGCGACACGATTGCGTGCAATTCCGAACAACCAGTTGCGGAAACTGCCCCGGGCCGCATGGCACTGGTTTATTCCGTCCATTGCTTCCAGCCAGATTTCCTGGTTGAGGTCTTCGGCAACCGCCCGGTCGGCCCCGACGAGGTGGAAAACAAAGCCGTAGAGCTCGTGAGAATGACGATCTATAGCGGCACTCCAAGCGGAGCGGTCGCGTCGCTTCAGATCCTCAATCAGGCTGGACTGTACGTCGTCGACCACACCCTCTCCCTTGTTGATTTCCGCCTAGTTCGACTGTTTGAGTTCCGGCTATTTACCGCTTGTAGTACCACCTTTAGGCGGAATATAGGGCATCTTACATAGCCCTCGTAAGGCTTTTGCCGCCTAAAGGCGGAACTACAAACGGAACTCAAACAATCGAACTAGATACAAGCATATTTGCGCCGTCTGAAGAAATCCTTCGCTGCCGGACAAGAAAACCGGCGGGATCATGATCGTTCCGCAGATGGGCACCGGTGTTCATATCTTATTTGTGCCCGCTTTTCAGATGAACCGGTGGGCTACGCAGTCGTGCGGAATTCGGACCCCTCGGTTGATGGCGATGTGAGTCTTATTTGGTTTTTGTCGGGCTGGCGGTTTTTGTATTTTGACGTGATTGGTGTTCTTGATGCGGTGGCCATAAATTGTATTGCGGTTTGTATTTACGGTGATTACACTTGCCATATACGAGGAAAGGCATTGTGTATATTGCGCACTTCGGAGGGCAGGGGATTTATGTAAGTTGTTTTGTGGCAGGGAGATACGTTTCGGAGCGAGTCGGTGAATTTCGGCGCTATTTGCAATTTGTGTAAGTTGTTTAAGTGAATGGTTTTATGGCGCAAACAAGGGGTTAACCTGGGGTTTATAAACCCGGCGCTAACTCTAGTACTTTTGGTTTGGCGAGTAGGTGAGTTACTGATTTTCTTGTTATGTTTTATGGGCCGGGTACAGAGGATGAAAGAACATGAGTTTCGGAAAAAGATAAATTCGCGTTCTGGCGACGGATTACAAAACCCTTTCAGGGTTTATTGTCCACTATCTACATCCGTACCCGGGGTAGCCGCTACGCGACAACCCTCGGGCTATCATATCATAAGCCCTTTGGGCTATTACGGATATTCGGCTCCGAAGGAACTTCATGTGTGGCATGCCTAGAAGGGACGTCGAAGGTGGTGGCTGGTGAGAACATGCTCCCTCCACGCCCATTCTGGGCGTGCCACACGTCAGCCGATGACCCTATTTGTCTTTTGCTTCCGGCAACGTTTTGACCTCGGCGGGTATCAGTTCTTTAACGCTAAGATCGGCATAGATCACGCGGAACTTCTTTGCATTCTTGGGGCGGTACCAGAAGATAGGCGTGTCGGCCGTGCCGAACGAGACGCCTTTGCCCGCGTAGTGTGCATCGGCTTGCGGCGGAAGCGGCCTTCGCACCGACCAAAGATATTCTACCACAGCTTCCAGTACCAGGCGAAGTCCTGGCATTGCCCCCGGCGTGTCGTCGCCAATGTGGAATGGCATCGCGGGAAGTTGTTTCCGCGAGTTGGGTTCATCGTGACGAATCTCTCCTGGCGCTAGACGCGGGCGGGCGCGCGATGGTAGAATGGCTGGACGAGCGAGCCTGGATCGGCTTCACGCTCAGGGCATTTGGGAAAGGAAGAAAGATCGTGAAGAACCTTCTGTTGCTGTCGTTGTTCTCGTCGCTACTTGCGCTGCCTTGCAGTGCCGCGGAACATGGCTCGACCGTGCTCAAAACCCCCGAAACCTCCAAGCTGTTTCGCAAATTCGTCGAGCCCCGCTCGGGCGTTGTGTCCTACATCCTCGAGACCAGGATCGCCGAGAATCAGCAGAGCCTGTATTTCACCCAGAAATCGATGACGGATGACGGCCGTTTCATCGTCCTTTACCTTTCCGGGGGCAAACGGGGCAACACGAAGTCCCTCGCGCTGGTCGATCTTCTCAGCGACGAGATTCTGCCCTTGGAGATCATCGGCGGCCACCCCTTTCTTGACACCCGCACCGCAATCCTCTACTGGTTCGAACCGAGCGGTCTTCACAAGATGAACCTGCGCGCCTCGCCGCGCCGGAAGGTACGACTGTGTGATATTCCCCAGCAACTCAAAGCGGAAGGGGAAACTGTTCGCAGTCTCGTAACCCATCTCACCCTGACGTCGGACCGCGGCAAGGTGTTCATGGATGCCCGGGTGGATGACCGGTTCATCCAAGGAATGCTGGATATCAAGACCGGACAGTTCGAGAAATGGGGAGAGGAGTCGGTCTGCGTGAACCACGGGCAGGTCAACCCCGTGAACGACCGGCTGGCCCTGTGCGCACACGAAACCCGGTGGACCGACAGTAAAAATGTCACACACCGCATCCAGAACATCGACGGCGTCTATCCCCGGCTGCTGCTGGTTGAACCCAATAACAAACGTCGCATCGTGCCGCCCACGAGCAACTACGCCACGCACGAGCACTGGGCTGCCGATGGCAAGGGCTTCTACTACTGCACCCATAGGAAAGAATATGGGGTCATCTATTACGACCTGTCCAGCGGCAGGCAAAAGCGGGTTGCGCCCGTCCATGCCGCTCACGCCAACATGACCACGGATCATCGCTATTTCACCTACGATTACAGCGTCGGCCCATGGTATCGCGGCTGTTCGTGGCAAGTGGGGTTCTATAATGCCGTGACGCAGAAGGAAATCTTCATCTACACGGCGTTGCCTGCCTTCAACTCGAAGGAGAATCCGAGCAAGCTCCATCCGGATCCGCATCCGCAGTTTGTCTGCGGCGACAAGTATATCATCTGCACGATCAACCACGGTGATGGCCGCATGGACCTGTCGATCACTCCCGTCTCGCCACTGATTGAGAAGACGCAGTGATTAAGGAAGAAAAGGTGCCAGGAACGAATGGCACTGCCGTGTGGCAGCATTATATTTACGTCGAGTTCATCCGGAAAAAGATAAATTCGCGTCCTGGCGACGGATTACAAAACCCTTTCAGGGTTTATTGTCAATTATCCACATCCGTACCCGGGGTAGCCGCTATGCGGCAACCCTCGGGCTATCATATCTTAAGCCCTTCGGGCTATTACAGTGAAACGGTCAATCGACGGGCCGGTGGCTAGCGCCACTCCGCTTACAGGAACTTCGCTCTTACGGTTTGGTGTTTCGGGGCTGGTTCAGGCTTCCTGGATAATTTTTAAGCCAAGCGCTTTGCCGAATTCGATCAGGGGCTCCTGGACGTCACCGTAGACGGTTACGCGGTGCCAACTGAATTTGTCCCATTGGTCGAAGAGCTTGCCGATGTCGCCCGTGACTTCGCCGATGAGCTTGGTGCGGCAGCCGTATTCGCTGTCGAGGGTGCCCACGGATTTGGCCTGGTGGATGATCAACTCCTTTCGGGCGGCGTTGGTGCGGAAGGTGGTGGTCATATAGCCGGCCGGCAAGAGCGACTCGCTGCAACAGCCGCGGGGGTCGCGGTTGTGGAGCGTGCGGATGCGGTAGCCGTTCGGTTCGCCCTGGGGGCCGAAGGGCCTGGTGTTGCCCACGCAGTGGGCATAGACGATGTGGTTCTTCGAGGTGTCCAGCGCCGGATCGGATACGAAGCCGGGACGGCCGGTTAGAATTCGCGCCATCATCATGCTGAGCGTGTCGTCGGGCATGGCCTCGCAAACGCCCTGCTTGCCGTCGTCCAAAAGTTGCATGAATCCCAGGCAGGGATAGGCCGGAAGGTTCCCCTGTCTAAAGCCACCCAGGCAGTTCATGGTGATGTTGTCGGTGCCGTATTTCTTCAACAGCTCGAGAATCGCCAGATACACGCCGCCCGCCTTGCGGATGGGCTCCGCTTGCGGCTCCATCACCTTGGTCGCGTTATTCGACCAGCACCGGCCCCAATGGGCGGCTTCGTCGCGATCGACCTTGTCGTAGAAGCTTTGCAGTTCCTTGAAGTCGATGTATCGCGCCTTGGCGCCCAGGAAATCTTGCTCCTCGCCGGGCTTGCCGCGGCCCACAACCAGAAACTTCGATTGGCGAAACCGCTTGACGCAATCGGAGATTTCGGTCAATGGAACATTATCCTCGATACATTTGCCGTCGCTACGAGCCGGGAAGGTCTTGTGATAGACTTCCTCGCACCGCCGGGCGAACGATTCGGGCGTGGCCCCGGGTCGGCCGACATGGGCGAACTGTGCGGCCACCGTCACCAGGTCCTCGATGCGGGTCGAACTGACCGCTGCCGCCGGGATCTTGCGGCTGCGGATTTCGCCATAGCGGGTGAGAAATACGCCCGAGCCGCCCAGGAACTCGTCGACGACCAGCGTCGGTTTGCCCAAGCGTGCGATCCGCACGACGGCCGGCCCCTGGGACCAGACGAGCGTCATTACATAAACCAGATAGCCGTCGACTTTATCTTTGAGGTCGAGGGCTTTGCTCACGTCGGCCGTGCTCTCGACCGTCACGGGAACGAATTCCACGTCGGGGCAGCCTTTGGTCAAGGCCGCCATGATTTGGGTCTGCCGTCCCTTGGTATCGAAATTGGGATAGGGCCAGATTTCAATGGTATCCATAGCCTGCAGGAAGACGGCGGCCACGCGGGGTTTCTTACGTTGCTCGCCGGCCGCGATGGCCGATGCGGCCATACCGGCGATAGTCGCGCCAGCTCCGAGACCTTGAAGGAAACATCGGCGGTTGAGCGAGTGGCCGCAGCCATGGCAGGAAGTTGGGTGGCAATTACACATTGGATGTCTCCTTGTTTGAGGCATGGGCTAATAAAAGTATAAAAGCAATCGCCGGAGGATACAAATCCTTCGCTCGCCTTACCGAATTGACTTTTAGGGTAGTTTGTTCTTTTCACTTTGTTTCAGCAGCATCCAGTCATTTTCGTTGCTGGGCGCGACGCTTCCCCAGGAAGACCGTCAGACACAATCCGAGCAATCCGTAAAGGATCGACGGCTCGGGCACGGCCATAACGGTCAAGACCGTATACCCGGCCAGATCGCCTCCGCTCATATACTCAAGCAAATAATCCTGCCCTTGAGTTGCTCCCAAGATATTGGCCCAATCGGAGATCGAATAGTCCCAATAGCGTATCGCATCGGTGCCCTCTACAAGTTCCAAGAACTCGGCTATCGAACCGCCGGCCTGGCCATGCAAGGCGAGCATGCCACCGGTGGACATGTTGATGAAACTGTCGCCATCGGCATTGGTGTCGATCGTCAGCGTATTGGCGACACTGACCAGCCCGTCATTGGTGATATTGAGCATGCCGCTGCCTTGATTACCAACGTAAAGGTCATAGCTTATTGACCAAGTCGAGCATAAGCCATTGACGGTTACATGGCCAGTGGAACCCGAATTGACACCAATGGAGCTAGCATGGTAGTCATGGAGACTACTTACAGAGCCGCCATCTGCGATCGTAAGTGTTCCACTACCAAAGCGCCCAACATATAGAGCCCTGTTGATCCACGCCGAATTGGATCCTGAAACTGTTACTTCACCTATGGCTTCAGGCCTGAAACCAATGCTGCCGTCATTTGATTCAACCGTAATGCCATCCTTAATGATCATTGTTCCCTGCCCCTTCCAACCCGCACCAAGACAACCTACATCATCAGGATTGCACATGTCGAGGTTCAACGTGATACTTTGATCCGGCTCACTGTTGAAGCAGAATGCTTGAGTTAGTCCATTGTCTGCGTCGAATATCAAATCGATATCACCGACCAAGCCATTGGCATTGACAATGCCTGTACCTGTGATTTGTTCCGGTGAAAAGAACAACGAACGAGTAGAAAATGTCCCACCACCTAGGCCAAAAGCAATTTCTCCTTCGGAAGTTGTACGTTCCGCGACGTAGGTTAGACCAGGAACAACTACAGCTCCGCCATTGTTGATCTGAAGAGTTCCGTTACCATAGTAACCAATCCGGAGTCTATCAGAAACCAAGGTGGAGCCGGAATCGCTGACCGAAACCAAACCTGTTGAGCCTTCTGCGCTTCCAATGCGAAGATTTCCGATTTCACCAGTTCCACCGTCGGTGATTGTGAGCGTGCCATTGCCACTAGAACCGATATTAAAATGATCGGCCAACAACTTTGAGCCAACACCACTAACCGTTATTTCACCTGTAGATCCGACATCCTTTGCGACGAAGCTGTCTTTTAAACTTCTAAACATACCGCCGTCTGTGATCGTAAGTGTGCCATGATTACTGTTACCAATGAATAAGTCTTGAATAGTAGTCATATACGAACCATCACCGCTTATAATCACGTTACCATAGATGTAACTGTCTTTTTCAATTCTGGCGTAGCCGCCGTTGGTCACCTCCAATGTTCCATATGTGGCAACACGAAGGTATACGTTGTTTTTCCAAATTGCGCCGGTACCGTTGACTGTGACCAAGCCTGTCGATCCGATTGTCCCAGAACCTGAGTCAACGATTCCACCATTTGTGATTGTGAGCATACCATCACCTGAGATGCCAACCTTCAGTTGTGTATTATCCCATGTCGAATCGGTTCCGCTGACAGTTGCAATACCAGTAGATCCCGAATTGAAGCCAATAGTGCTTATGTGACTTCTGACATAGGCTCCGTTGGTAACTTCCAATGTTCCAATACCCCCTCCGCCGACATTAAGGTCTCCGCCGTTGCTCCAAGTTGAGCCGTTGCCGCTAACCATCACCTTACCTGAGGAGCCGTCCCCGATACCAATAGAACTGTTGCCTTGATACATCTCGCTACCAGTATTAACATAGCCACCATCTGATATTTCGAGCGTTCCGTTGCCGGCTCCTCCAATTATTAGGCTGGCTGTGTTTGACCATGTCGAGCCAGAACCGGTTATCGTAACGGTACCAGTCGCTGAATCATTCATGCCGATGTATCCATAGAAAGACTGGAGATCACTGTCTTCATCTACCTTAATACTGCCTGCACTTGTATAACCGACATAGCCGTGTGTGTTTGAAGTCCAAGTGGTCGGATCGTCCGGGTCTAGATCACCAGACCATATAATATCGGTGCGGGCCGACTGGACGAAGGAAAACAGGTACAAAAAGACAATGAAGACAAGCGACGTATGTGTGGCGGCAAGATCCGCTCCGTGATGAGAGTTTCTCGATGAGTTTCCCAACATGACTTCCCCTTTCGTGAACAGAGATTCCCGTTAGTCTCGGTGGCATACTCCGGATGCGATCCCCGTGCGGATCCTGCTTCGAATGGTGATTATAGCAGTTGGGGGTGGGAATTGAAAGAATTTTGCCTATGTTTAGAGTAGTTATGCCAGGTTTTGCTGGTAAAAATCGATGGGGCGTGATTTGGAAGGAATTCAACGCAAGGACGCGAGGACGCGAAGGCGCAAAGGGGTGGATGAGGGAGGTTGTGTTTTGGAGAGACACGGTTGTTGGCAGCCCGTTGAAAAAGGGGCTCGGGAGGGCGATAGCCTCCGGTGTTTGCAGTGAAACGGTCGGGCAACGGGGCCGGTGGCTAGCGCCACTCCGCTCACAACAGTTTCGCCATACCGGACCGTGAAGATAACACGGCCGCGTTACCGAATCGACTTATCGGGGAGTTCGCTTTTCACGCCTTCGTCCAGGGGCATTTTGTCGGGGTAGCCGTCGGTCTGGCGGATGAGGCGGTCGAGTTCTTTGCTGAGTTCGGCTACGACCGGGGCATAGCGGGGATCATTGATGAGGTTGCGCGTTTCTTGGGGGTCGCTGCGGATCTCGTAGAGTTCGGCCATGTGGCGGTCGGGGCCGCCGTCGCCGTGCGGGTAGCGGATGTATTTCCAACGATCGGTGCGAACGGCCCGCACGTTCGGCGTGTAGGGAAACTGCT
>JAFGTN010000508.1 GCA_016934075.1 Pirellulales bacterium | reverse complement strand
GACGGTGGTGGTCAAAGCGATCATGTCCTTGGGAATGATGTTGCCCACCACGGAGATGACTCCGCGACCGCCCATCGCCATCAGCGGCAGCGTGAGACTGTCGTCGCCGCTAAGCACGGTCAAGTCGGTCGAGGAGAGGATCTGCTCGGCCTGGTCCATGGAACCGGTGGCTTCCTTGACCATTGTGATACTGGGAATCTCTGCCAGACGGATAATAGTCTCCGGCTCGATGTTCTTGGCCGTTCGGCCGGGGATATTGTAAATACAAATCGGAATATCTACCGATTCGGCCAGGGCCTTGAAATGCTCGTAGAAACCTTCCTGGGTGGGCTTGTTGTAATACGGAGCGACGACCAGCGCGGCATCGGCACCGTTGTCGGCTGCACATTTGGTCAGGCGGATAGCCTCGGCCGTACTGTTCGAGCCCGTGCCGGGCATAACCTTGATGCGTCCGGCGGCGGCATTGATCACGGCCGAGATGACTTGGTCGTGCTCGGGGTGCGAAAGCGTGGGCGACTCGCCCGTGGTACCCACCGGACACAGGCATGTCGTTCCGGCTTCCACCTGAAAATCAACCTGCGCCTGCAGCGCGTCGAAATCAATATCACCGTTGCGAAACGGCGTTGTCATGGCGACCGACAGGCCGGCGAACTCTTCGGATCGTGTAGTCATTTGAAAACGGTTATCCTAATTAAGGTGAGAGGTGTCAGGTATGAGTTGTAGGGTGCGTCTCGACGCATCAACGGTTTGTAACCTGTAGGGTGTGTGCTTGCACGCACCGAGATAAGTGGCAATTCCGGTACGTGCAAGCACACACCCTACGATTTTAGTTTATTAGCTGTTTCATCTCGCGCACGGCCCGCTCCAAGCCGATCATGATCGAGCGCGCGATAATACTATGACCGATATTGAGTTCGTGCATGTCTTCGATCGCGGCAACGGGCTTGACGTTTCGATACGTGAGGCCGTGACCGGCATGCAGCGTCATGCCCAACTGACGAATCTCGGCCGCCGCGGCTCGCAAAGTGGCCAGTTCCAGGCCCTGTTTTGGGCCCGGCTCAGCCAAAGCATATTGTCCCGTATGCAACTCCACGGCGTTGGCGCCAAGTTCGGCGGCGGCTTGGATCTGCGCCAGATCCGGATCGAGGAACATCGAAACATTGACGCCCACGTCTTGCAAGCGTTTAATCACCTCACCGATCCGTTCCCTTTGCAACAAGATGTTCAGACCGCCTTCGGTGGTGATCTCTTCGCGTTTTTCCGGAACCAGGCTGACCTGTTGCGGCTTCGTGCGGCAAGCAATCCGCACGACCTCTTCCTCGCATGCCATCTCCAGATTGAGTTTCACGGTTACCGTATTCTTGAGGATCTCCAGGTCACGGTCCTGAATATGCCGCCGATCCTCGCGGAGGTGTATGGTTATTCCATCCGCACCACCCAGTTCGGCCAACGCGGCCGCCCAAACCGGATCCGGCTCGTTCGTCTTACGAGCTTCGCGGACGGTTGCCACATGATCGATATTTACGCCAAGTTCTACCATCTTTAGGTTTCGGTTTTCAGACTTCAGATGTCAGTTTTCAGTTATCAGTTTTCAGTTATCAGGTTTGAGTATTATAACCTTCTGCTAATTGCTCAGAGCCCATGTCTCACGGCTCGCAGTTCATCATCGCCGATCCTCTTTGGTTAACGATTTCTCCACGCTATCGGCTCGAGCGGCGATATTTTCTATGCGTTTGGCAAGCACCCGCGGTGTCACCAGTTCGGCCAGCATCGTTCCCACCATTACGAAGTGCGGCGCGCCGTCGATATCCCGAATCGCAAACGCGCCGGCCGGAATGGATAGATTCAACCGCAGCACCTTCTCGTAAAGACTGGGGGCGGCGGGCCCGCACTCGCTGTAAACCACTACCAGCTTGTGGCCGTCATTGTCTTCTCTGCCGAAATACACGGCTACTTTCTGCCGGCGTCCGCCTGGCAACGACAGCTGAAATTGGAAAGATTTATCAGATCCGGTCGGTTCGCAACCCAACAAGTCGGCTGTTCCTTTGACACATTCGAGCACGTCAAGTTCGCCGCCGGCCGGCAAATTCGCCAAAGCCGCCCGCCACTGCTTGGGATCGACGCCATGGTCCTGCCCGGTGATTTGCATAAGCGACTCGGCAACATCCAGGGGCAACACGTCCCGTTCCAGCAAACCGACCAGCGGTTCAACGGCCTCGGCCGCGCGAAGTTGGCCCAGGGATTCCACCGCCGCCCAAACCACCGACTCGTTGCCCGATGTCAGACACTCCAACAAAGCATCGACTGCCTTGGCGGCAACAAGTGCCTGGCGTGCCTCCCGTCTGGTACGAGGATTTTCCAACTGCGTAACCAGTTGTGATACGTCGGGGTGATCGGACGGTTGAGATGTCACGGGATTTCACTCCATGCCACGCGATTGATACGAAGCAGCCATAATGCTGGGGCCAATTATAGCTGCCACGGCGGGGGTAACAAGGAGTGCACATTGAAAAGCCCCCCCCTTAGTGTGGGACACGTTCATCCACAGAACCATTCCATTACGGTTGCGGATTTATTTTTGCTAATAACACAATTTTCATCGTTGCATGAAGGTGGATTTTTTCTTCCACGTCCCAAGTGAGCTAGACTTGAATCGAGCTACTTCAAGGGCCACATTCAGCACGTACCATAGGATACAACCAGCACCGTGAATGATTTCTGTGACGATTATTCCGATGAGTTTGAATGCTCGAAACTGACCTGCGGGGAACTTGCGGCCAAAATCGAAGAAATGCAGCCCGAAGCAACCCCCCGCGATGTGGCCAGGCTTTGCCTGCTGTTGACGAACTCGATCAAAAACATCGAAGAATTGGCTTGCGAAGATGTTCTCTCCGAAGCCTGGCACGAGATGGGTATGCGTCTGCAAGCAAGCACCGATCAGCATGCCGCCATGACCGAGGAACTGGAAGAACTCTCCCGGGCGGCCCCATCCGAGTTCTCCATGGACCAGATCTGGGTACTGATCCGCGCCATCAAGGTGCAAAGCCAGATATTACAACTCTACGTGGGCCAGCCGATGGTTGATGTGTAAGAGTTATCAGTTGTCAGTGATCAGTTGTCAGTTGTCAGTTGTCAGTTGTGAGGAGAATTTATCTCTGACATTTTGCGTTTAATGTTCCCTCGTGGGGGATTTCCCGCGCAAATCAGCCTGCAGTTCTCCCGATCCGGGCTTGTCAAAAATAGTCCAGATCTTGGTCTGAGAAGTCAACTTAGCCAGGTACTCCTTGCGTCCCTGCATCTGTTGCTGTTCCTCGATGGTTTTGCTGATCTCACCCTGCACCTCGGAGAAGGGCGTGCGGTAGGCATCTTCGCGTTCGATCACGCGTACGATATGGAACCCACTTTCGGTTTCGATGATTCGGCTCAACGCGCCTACCGGCAGGCTGAATATGGCCTCGTCGATCTCTGACAAGACCAAACTACCTTTTGTGGTCCAATTACGCACACCGCCTTTATGGGCGGTAATCCCGTCCGATCCGTTTTTCGCTACTTCTGAAAACGAAACTCCATCCTGCACACGGTTTCCCATCTGTACAATTCGCGCATATGCTTCTTCGCGGGCAGATCTCGTGGGAACCTTTACTGTCAACTCTTCCCAGCGGGCTCGTGCTTCGTGTTCAAAGTCGGTCAGGTGCTCGTTGTAATACTCCAACAACATCTCATGTGTAATCGTTTTGCCGGCCGTCGCCTGCTGCTGCAGCCACTGCATGGCCAATGCCCGCTCGATAAAAATCAGTTTCTGCCGCGCGATCGATGTGCCCAATGTCCGAAGTTTGTCTTCCAGAGCCTGGCGCGAATCGACCTTGGCGATCTTCATCATGCTTTTGATTTCTTTATCCTCGAAATGTTTGGTTATGCTTTCTTTAATCTTTGGCATGGCCTCTTTGGGAATGGATCGTTGCGCGTCCAGATAGAGCAACTTCAACTCGGTATGATATTTCAGTCGCCCGCGGATCAGGTCCTTGCGTTGTTCATGTGGGATGGGCTTGTCGATTTTGTCGAGAAAATCGCGCACAAAAAGTGATATCACTTCCGAAGCCAGAACAACCTCACTGCCAACCCTGGCAACGATCTGAGCATCCTCGCATGGTTCTATCTCGCACGGTGCAATTTCAGCAGACAGTGCGGGCGCGGGACGAGTCTGCCAAGGCGGCGACTGAAGGGATTGGACATGATGAGGTAGTTGAGCCTGCGGATATTGAGATTGCGGATACTGTGTTACCTTAGGTGGGGCGGACAGAGTCTGGACCTGAGTTGAACCATACTGAGCGGGTGCATATTGCGCAACGGCGATACCGGCCAAAAAGCCAATCAAGATCGCTGCGAAAAAGGTATGGCGAAGTACATTAGACAGATTGTTGCTTGATTCCGCGATTCGCAGCATGTTTACCCTTTGGGAAAACACGCTTCTTTTACGAGTTTGGGTGCGCGATTTCAAGCTATGACGCATGTTATACACTGAATAAACTCCCTATCGGAGGGGGTAAGCTTAGAGTAAATGCGGCGGGATTATAGAGATCTATCCACACCGACTCAATAGCGAAAATCGGAGTTACTCGCCCTTTCGCCAGCCCGTGGCTTCTATGCGGCGTAGCTCAGATTTAAGGTCCTTACCCTCGTAGAACGAAAGCCACCCTCGCAGCCGCTTTGTCTGGCCCGGCTCACAATCGGGGAAGCGCGGATCGGAGTGCAAGCACGGGCATCTGGGATTGGCCCAGGTCCGCCATAACGGTACCCAGGCCGTGATCAACCAGCGGTCGCCGCCATTGGAGCGGCATGCGTAGGGCATCTGGTATAGATTGTTATCGTTGCTCAGAGCTGCAAATTCCGGCGCGCCTTTGAACATTATGCAATTCTGAACGTCCAACCCGGTCAGCTTGCACTTACTGCCGTTGGTCAACCACATTTCCATCCGCACGGCGTCACGGCCTGGTATGATCTTCGTCCCGAACTCCACGCCGTCGGGCAGGCGCCGCCGGCACAACAAGGTCCCGTCGTCATTACGCTGCCATTCGAGTTTATCCAATCTGATACCCTTACGAACCCAGATCGTCGGCAACTCGTAGTCGTGTGCCAGATAGTACAGCTCACGACCACGGGGTCCATTGTGCCAGATGGCCTCGGGCACATCGAGCACCACGTAGTTTGTGTCGTCCCATGGCATAAACACGCTGATTTTGGTCTCGCGTTGCGGCAGAATGGCCCCATCCAAAAAGCCGATCCGTGGATGTCGACCTCCAGGATACGGCAACACCAGCAGCGGCGCATCCGCTGCCCGACGAGGCTTGGTTTTTTGGCTGATGTTAAACTTCTTCAAAGCCGATTCGATCCGCTCGGTCGACATGCCCGTCGCCGACCTGATTTCATCTGTCGTAAAGTGATGATACCAGACCATGTTCTCAAGCCAATACCGCATGTCAGCTTCATCCTTGGGCGGACGAACGTTCTTGGGCTCCTCGGCGAGTAGAGGTTGAACCAACATCAGCAAACCGATCAGTGCGATACGACGCATGATATGCTCCATGTGCAAGGAGGTGTAAGCGGAAAAAAGCAACCTCTCAACAGCGACGTCAGCATTGTACCCTAGAGAAGCCTTGAATGGAAACAATAGTAGAACTCAAAATTTCCGCTACGTCCCAAACCATTGCCTCTCGAGGACTTGCGTGTTAGAATCATCGCAATCGGGAAGCAGTTCCAGGATGCAAAGTGAATACAAACAACAGCAATCAACTGCCGTGGCAGCACGAACACTCCTTCGGGCAAGACCGCCGCAAGCCGGGCGAGATGCGGACGTTCGTTGTGGTCCTGCTGACGGCGGTGCTCCTGGATCACAGAGCGCCAGCCGATATCGAGAACGCCATCCGCGAGAGCATCGAGACTGATGGAGACCGCCTGGCTGATCTGCACGTATGGTCCATTGGAACGGGATTATACTGTGCGGTGATAAGCGTGATATCCGACACACCACGGCAACCACAACACTACAAGTCTCTGCTGCCCTAAGGCATGGGGCTCGTGCACGTGTCTATAGAAGTTCATAACACGAAACATGCCTACTCGGAAATTTCGGACTGAAACTCGGATGGTACCGATTCATCAAGGTTGTGTTAATAAGCAAACACCGGGAAAGTCCGGAAGCCGTCCTCTTAACCAGAGAATGACTCCCCCGAAGCTTGCAGATGATCCCGCAATTCAATTTGCTGTCTGTCGTTCATTGCCAATAAAGCGACTGTTGCACGCCCGATTGCAGTTCGTCCCATGATCATTGTGCCTTTCCATTCAAAATGCTCTGTCCAGATATGTTGTCGAGGATTGAATAACGGAACGAGCTCACCATCCCGAGGATCAAGGCTGGCTATATTTGGCCCTTTGTGGAAATTGCAAAAGCTGCAAGCCAACGCAAGGTTGTCCAACACATCAGAACCACCATGCTGACGGGCAATGATATGTTCGACATGAAACCGAACAAACTCTGAAGCCGCTTGCGGCAAGCGACAATATTCACAGATATTTCCTGCCCGATGGCGAACAGATAGCCCTTAAGCCCATCCCCTTTGGCCGAATCAGCTATCTTCTTCTTGTCGATCTCAACGCTTATCTCGCCGTGAAGACGCAGGAATTTGTTATAACCGCGATTGTTCAGGTTCTCTTTTGTCAGCTTGCCGCTACGAATCCGTTTTTGCAAACGCTTGACGCCACGGTCGCGATTGTAGACGTCTTTCCTTGCCCTCTTGTCAGAATAGGTGACGATTAGCCGATGGCCGCCGGGCTTTCGGATCTCCACACTTTGGCCGTTAGCTAACCCGACACATCGTGTAAGAATCTCCTCCTGCATGGCCTTCGTCTCATTACGGATGCGAGCGGCAACAATGAAGGGAAATTCGTCTCGTTCTAGTGCCTCCAGGTTATCATCGCTGAGCATTGCCGCGTCAGCGACAACGACCGGCTTGTCGAAACCATATTCCTGCTGAATACGCTGTAATACCTACAGAAGCGTCTTGCCTTCGAACGTGTTGCCTTCGAATATGTCGTAGCCGACCGGATAGCCGTTTTCACCCACCAGTAGGCCGAGCATGATCTGTGGGTTCTGAAACTTGCCGTCCTTGGAAAAGCCTATCTTCCGCAGATCGTCCTCGTCTTCCGCCTCGAAATACAAGCTGGTCATGTCGTAGAAAACCACGTTGATGTTTTTGAGGATCGACGCTGTGTGCTTGTAGGCAATTTCTTGGACCTGCTTGCTATGTTTGTCGTTAAG
>JAFGTN010000507.1 GCA_016934075.1 Pirellulales bacterium | reverse complement strand
GGGAATTAGGATGCTTGCTTCGGTCACCGATGACACGACACATAGCATGAAACCCACGACCATCGTGATGGGAACCATCCATCGTGTGTGATCGAGAAAATCAGTCATGATCTCATTCACTATCGACACATCGACCGTCAATACGGAGTTACCCCGATGGGGTCCCGTTTATGGCACACTGGGATTATAGCCGCCGTCGGATAGAGATGCAATCATTTCATTCCAAAAAATCGGAAAAAATTCAATTCCTGTCGAAATGTCGCAAGTTCTTTTCAGATAAGCACTTACAATCGGTTTGCGACAACTCCAGGCTGCCAAGCTAGGCAGCCAGGTAGCCTGTGTTCGATTTAGACCATTAACAAAGCGACGATCTAGCAGATCAGCGACGATCAGTGCCGATTCGTGTTCTCGATTCTTGGAACACGGATCTACGCTAAGCTACGCTGATCTCAGATAAGGCGCTGTTGACAAGCGGGGCGCTTCTGTCGGTTCATTCGTGGCCACGGACTAATATTACCTCTCCACCTCGGCTACGTATCATGAAATCCCTGGGACCTATCAGGGGCACAATTGGAATGAACAGGAGCCGGTAGCGAACCGGGGAGATACGTATTCGGTCGCCACCGAATTTTTCGACCAATGACTGGAGTCGCGCGTCAGGACCATGGGTTCGCTCGTGGTTTATCAATATGGCATCGATTTGTGCTGTCACTCTATCCAAAGCAGGCCCGTTGGCCGGATCCTGGCCGTCTAAGGATGGTTCAAGATTCAGTTCCTCCACGGCCACAACATTTTGGGGGCGTTGAAATCGATTGGCGAGTTGCATTTCATCCAAGGTCCGCAAATCGGTAAGAAATCGCATCGTACTATTCCGGTTCGCATATCGCACAAGCTCTCGCGAGACATCGACGTTCTGGCCCCACGTCCCACTCGCTGCCAACAAGGCAACATGGAAACAAATCAACACTACCAAAATACCCTCGGCAATACGTTGCCGACCTGCCAAGGCCAGATGAAGCGTATAAGGCAATAACGAGGCGATCCCGAGCGTCAGTGGGATATAATAGTGGACGCCACGATGAATAGGTTGATACTTCCACGGGAGCACGGTACCATAGCCCAACCAAAACCAAAGGACGAACATAGTGACCAGTAGGATCTTCTGATCCATATTCAATCGCCGCCACGCAAACGCTCCCGTAATCACCAGAAGCAGCAAGTCGAATGACCATTGCTTACAAAAGACCAGTATGCGTATTGGCCATACATAGAACAACAGTGACCCGCCAGGTACACTGAAAAGTTCGTTGCTCTCGATACGGATCCCCTCGGCAGCTGCGTGGTATCGTGCCAGTGGATCGTTTAGTAGAATCGCATAAACCACGCATTCTATGGCAAACAAACCCCCCGATATCAACACCGTTACCAAGACTGGTTTCCAAAACCTACGCCATTCGAATGCCAATGCCGTAAAACAGAAGATCATGATGTAGAAGAACGACATCTCATGCGTCATAAAACTGAGCCCCAGCAATGCTGCGCCGGCATAACGCACTCCAGAACCCCCCTTGAGTATGCAGACGGTTCCCGCCGCTAATAATCCTGCTGCAATACAGGGTACGCCAATTCCCGATCGCAGTCCTGCATCCAGCGGGAGCGTGCAGGCGATGAGCATAGCCGTTTGTGATTTCCAATCGATGATCCGCGGCCAATTTACGAACCAGGCTACCGACGCGACAATTGTCAAAGAGGCAAGCAGGGAGGGCAGCCGGTAGGCGACCTCAGAAGGTCCAAATACCACGGTACTTGCCCTAGCCAGCCAGAGTCCAAGAACGCGAAATTCATAGAAATGGGACGGCATCCGAAGCGGTTCCCATTGGTGCCCGGTGCCATGGCTGGCGGTATATCCAATCCAACCAATATAGGTGGCAACAAGCCATGTGATGATCGTGACGGTTATCCAAAATATCCGTCGATATGTTTGCTGAGTTTTATTTGGGCTCATGATCTTAATGTGGGATAAAATGACAACCGAAAAGGATTTGTAACAGGTGCATCGTGCGGGCATGTCACGAACAAAGATTTTAATGCCCTTACTTATTGGTTGATTGAGCTAGCCCAAGTTACGCAGTTAAGCGTCAAATTCTCCATGAAATAAGGACTTAAGCGTCTAATGCTTCATCCACATGATGGCGTTGTTGCTTTCGGTGAAAGCGAGTAGTTCCCAACCTTAGCCAATACCGATTGTCTTGATGACATCGGCAACTCTCTGAGCATAAACCAGGGACATTTCCGGGTACAAGGGCAGGCTGACGCAGCTTTGGGTGACTTCCTCGGTGACTGGCAGGTCGCCCGTATGATAACCAAACTGCTTGAAGGCCGGTTGCAGGTGAATGGGCCGTGGATAGTGAACGGCCGTTCGGATCTTCCGCTTCTCCAGGGCGGACCGCAGCGGATCCCGTTGCGAGCTCCGAACCACGTACAGATGATAGACATGCCTTCCATCAGGGCACGAAGCGGGCGTAACTACCGGACCGTCGTATAAAAGTTGGTTGTATTCGGCGGCGATTCGCATCCGACGCTCCGTCCAATCCTCAAGGTACTTCAACTTAACGGAGAGGATTGCTCCCTGGAAGCTGTTCAATCGGTAGTTATATCCTATTTCGGAGTGGAGGTATCGTTCAACCTGGGCATGGTCGCGAAGTCGCCGGCAGCGGAGGGCCACCTCCGAATCATTTGTTGTAACCGCTCCCCCTTCCCCATACGCGCCGAGATTCTTGCTCGGATAAAAGCTGAAGCAGCCAATCGCTCCCATCGATCCGGCCCGGCGGCCCTTGTATTCGGCCCCCACAGCCTGGGCACAGTCCTCGACTACCGGAATTCCATGGGCCTTGCCGATGGTGAGGATAGGGTTCATGTCCGCGCATTGGCCGTATAGATGGACGACGACAATCGCCTTGGTTCGTGGTGTAATCGCCTTCTCGAGTTGTCCAGGATCCATCGTGTATCGCCCGGGAGTCACATCGACGAAGACGGGTGTGGCTCCTAGGTACAGCACCGGCCAGGTCGTCGCTACAAAGCTTAAGGCAACCGTCACCACTTCGTCTCCCGGCCCGACATTCAGGCACCGCATTGCCAGATGCAAGGCGCTGGTTCCTGTATTGACGGCGACCGCGTGCGGAACCCGGCAATACGCGGCAAACTGCTCTTCGAACCGCGCCACTGCCGGACCGTTGGCAAACCAGCCGCTATCGAGTACCTCTTCAAGGGCCGCGGTGATCTCGCCTCGAATGTGATCGAGTTGCTGTCGGAGATCGAAAAACGCAACGCCCTCTTCGCTGGGATCATTTACAGCGGCCATGAACGTTGGACTCCTCTCCCTTTGAAGTTCATTTTTTAATGCGAAGAGCAAGAAACAGGAATGGACGCAACATGTGCCACCAGCCCGAAAATGCTTTTATCTTCGTGTAAGATACGCCTTTCTGGTGCGGGTAGGCTTTCCTAACAGGCACCTCAGTTACTTTGTAACCTAGCATGTAGGCTTTCCAGTGCACGTAGTACTCGTATTCGTAG
>JAFGTN010000506.1 GCA_016934075.1 Pirellulales bacterium | reverse complement strand
CAAAATTGCGAGTCAAGGGCACATGTAAAAGAAAGCTTTGCGAAGCGAAGGTTTCTTTTACATTGTCTTGACTGATACTAATTCATTAACAGATAGCAAGTTAACATCTCTGCGGTGTTTAGATATAAATTACCGGCTGCGCCGCTAATTTATATCTAAGTGCCCTTGACTCGCAATTTTGCAAAAGTCCAGTTCAATTATCAACTTCTAACGTTATTCCGATAATTCAAGTTGCAAATTCGTGGGCTTGGTGATAGTAGCGTTTAGCCAAAGCGTTTTTCCGTCCCAGGCATATTGCTTTGTATCCAACACACGGCCATCCAACAACACGCGAGATAATTTTTTTGGCGCATCTGACAATTCAAAAACGGGATTGACGCACGCAGAATCCGGCTTGATCTTGATCGTGACATGATTGCCTTCCACGACCAGACGGATTGCACGGCGGTCGGGCGCATATGATTCAACGTCGAACTGCGCACCATTAACATCCAACGAGGGAGGTTTGGAGAAGCTGTGTGCCCACTGCAAAAGACGCGCGTCGTCGGCATCACTCATTCCGATCAACCACGCCCAAATTTGCGTAACCATCGTTTTGGAGCGGCCCAACGCATCCAACATTTCGCAATGCGTAGTGTGTAGCGGCGTGGGCCGATGGTAATAGCCCCAAGTCACGATACTATTGTGGGCGGGAGTTAGCGAAACGCGAGCGTCGATCGCGCCGCCGGTCGTATTGCCGCGTGCCAGCGGCCAATGGCTGCCCCAATAGACAGGCGTGACGAGTTGGCTCTTGTCATAAAATGGGCCGTACGCTATCTCTGGCAGTTTTTTGTCGAGTGGGCTGAAGTAGATCGCCGTCAGGGGCTCATTTTTATGCAGATGAACGCGAAAAATTGCCGGAATGCCGCGAGACTGGAGTTTTTCTGCTTGCCCGTGGGACGGAAATGTCAGTTCGTTTTTCTTACCGTCCAGAAATAAGACATCCAATAGATTCGGCGGCAATACACTCAACGGATACATCGACTGTGGCGTGAGCACAATAAATTCACTCACTTCGTAATTCGACTCGGGGACGCTTTGCAGGGTAAGCACGCGCGTTCCGAATCCGTCGGGATAAAAATAGTAATCCTCAACAGCCGAGTCACCCCAGACTTTGTAGTTAAAATCGCACGACTGATAACTCCAGCGGACGTGCACCCGCGCAGTGGTCGATTCCATTATCCGCACTCGGCCATACCTGAGTTCCTTATCCATCAGAGGCTCTACCGCATCTGAGGCATCGGCGGGCGGCTTACTCTCTGCCCACTCATAACAGAAGCCCGTGTTGTGTCGGCTTGCCCAAAACGGAATGTAGCTCGATCCTCGCCAGAAAACGAAACGCTGGCCGTTCGGCAAAACAACCACCACATCCTTGAGTTTGGCGTCCCAGCCGTGATTGTAGTTCATAAAACTGAACTTGCCATCGGATTTGCGTACCGAGATAGGCGCGTCGTATCGTAATTTGGTTTCGACAACGCCGAACTCCGGCCACTTGGGTGGTTCGGGCACAATCATAACCTGGATCTGCTTATGCCACAGTTCCTTTCCGTTGCCAGACTCTATGACCACGTGCAGAGTGTCCCGCTTCAAGGTACGTGAACAGGGACCCGGTGCAAGGATTGTTTTTGTCTTTTGTCCCGGAGTTAACCGCATCGCCGTGGTTGCCCTCCGCCCCGGCGCCGATTCATACCATGCTACTGCTTGCCCGGACGATAGTTTGCTGTTTCGGTTCAGCGCCACCAACTCCACTTGGGCCTTCTGTCCACCGGCCAGCAGCAACCAGTCGTCCGGCACGAGTATCGTCCCCAAGTCCACCGGATTGATTATCCGCTCCGGTCGGGCAACAGCCTCGGCTTCGAACGCCGGCCACGGCACCCCCCGACGTGCCAATTCAACAGGCTTATCGTTCGGATTGGATTTGAACAAAACCGCTATTTCCGCCGGATACGCCTCCAGACGCACGCGGGCAGTTCGAACTTGATCTGGGAAAACCAACTTGTGCCGGCTCACCTCCTTCCCATCGCAATAACCAACAAGAAAGATTTCCCTTACCACCGGTGGAGTTTGGGAGACAGTTACAACGGCCTCCAGCGGGCGGCCCACACGGTCAAGCCCAAAAGGCGGACGCCATGTGTGTCCCGACTCGATTTGGATTTGAAACTTTAACGGCGACTGAACCTTTTCATTTGCCAAAGTAGGTGATGACAGAAAAGCAATATTCAAAAAAACGGTGGCGAAAGCCGGAAAATATTGGCAATTCATGGGGAACTCTTAGTCCTTCACCTTACGTTCGGCTCGCAAACGCACTTCCGCGATTCGGTGGCTAAGGCCCTTCCACAACACCCCAGGATCTCAATCCGCTCGAGCACGGCGTTGCGTACTGCATTGCGTGTGACTATAAGTATGTCGGCGTCGCTCCCGTCGCCGAGAAGCTGGTGCGGATTCGCATTGTCCAAATCCAATGCACGACGCAACGCTGCCAGGCAACGTTGCTTGATGTAAGTACCGTAGTTTACCTTGGTAATTCCCATGGATATGGTTTGTGCGATCGAGTTGCTCGTGATGCCGCTGCCGCCGTGAAGCACCAGGGGCACGTTCACTTTGCGACGGATTGCCTCAAGGTAGTCCAAGTTCAAGTCGCATTGACCTTCCAACATAATATGTACATTGCCGATACTCACAGCCAGCAAATCCACGCCGGTTTCTTGCACGAATTCGGCAGCCATGTCCGGCTCGGTAAAAGAATTATCTGCCTGAGTATTATTTCCAATTCCGCTCGGTAACAAGCCTAGTTCGGCTTCCACGGCCACGCCGCGGGCATGACTGATTTTTACCACGTCGGCCACGCGACGAGTGATTTCCGCTTGGCCGGCATTCTCATCGGCCAACATCACAAGGTTGAAGCCAACCTGCGTGGCGTATGTCACCCAGGAATCCCGCGGACATTCATTAAACACAAAGGCGCAGGGCACCCGGGCCGACTCAGCCGCTGCGCGGCCCATGGCGCCGTACATCTTCAAGCGGTGTAACTTGTCGGGATTTGCGTTCGATAGAAACTCACCATTAAAACCCACAATAACCGGTGAGCGGGTTTGTTCGGCTGCGTCCAACACGCCTTCCATAGAGGCGATATCCCATGACTCGAAATAACCGACCGCGTAGCCGTTTTGGCGAGCATGGTCCATCATTTCATTAATAGGTACGAGTGGCATTTGCTGACGTCTCGGCTGCAGAACAGTTTTCAGGTTGGTCGGAGATTACCTTATCAATTTGTTTGATATCCAAGGCCTTGCAAAGGGCCCGCTGGCCAAATTTCGATTGGTCTACCAGCAATATCGAGCGGGCTGCCTGCTCGGCGATGATCTGCTTTACACGAATGGTGCCAATGGATGATTCGAAGGTGCCCTCGTCGGGCAAGAATCCTTTTGTCGAGAAGAAAGCGATGTCAACGAAGAACCGTCGGGCGCTTTCCTCGGCCGTGGGGCCCACGAAACAAGCACTGGCCGGATCGAACTGACCGCCCAGCGTGAACACCGTATTCTTACCACCGAGCTCACGTCCGAATTCCATGCACACAATGGCCGAATGGGTAACAACAGTAAGACCTTCAAACTTTTCGGCCAGATGCTGCGCAAGCACGATGCTAGTCGTGCCGCCGTCTAGGAAAATCGTTTGCCGAGGCTCAATCTGCTTGGCCGCCTCGCAGGCGATCCGCTCTTTTTCTAAACGTCGAATGGGCAAGCGCTCCTTGACTGGTGATTCGTAGAGATTTTCAGAAGCTTTGGCCGTCTGCACGCCGCCGAGGATTTTAATGACGTCGCCGCTATTGAAGAGTTTGTCCACGTCGCGGCGAACCGTCATTTCCGACACGCCTAGGCGTTTGGCTAAGTCCTGGTACATGCAAACCCCTACGGCGCCAAGGTACTCCACAATCGCGGATTGACGTTCTGATGGATTCATGTGATTCGCTTAAGTTCAGAAAAGGATTAATACGGTGTTTTGTACCCATGCCCACGGGCTTAAGGATAGCAGATAGTACTGATATGTGTCAACATTAACACGTTTATTTTTCACATCTATGTGTTTTTATCACATTTTCGACCATTCCATTAAGTGTCATATTTGCTGGGAAGTGAGTTCGCATAATCACGTAAACACTTATGCATAAAGCCATTAGGATACATTACATCACGTTTAGACGCACAGATAGACATCACAACGCAAGATCATTATATTGATGATCATAGATTAATTGTGAAAAATATTGACACACCCTGCTGTTGCATATAGAATCTTTGCGTGATTTGAATAATGGTGACAAGGCTTACATAACACAAGATTTCGAAGCATTGTAGAGGGGGAGTGTCATGAATGTGCATCGATTGTGTTTTTCACCTTGGTAGGATTTCTTATTGCACAGACCGCGAGATTATGCGAATTTTCAATTCCCACCACAAGCCACCAGGTTTCACGCTTGTTGAACTCTTGGTTGTGATAGCGATCATCGGCATCTTGATAGCACTGCTGCTGCCGGCCGTACAGGCGGCGCGCGAAGCGGCGCGAAGGATGCAATGCACTAATAATTTGAAGCAGCTAGGGTTGGCGGCACAACTCTATCACGATGCGCGTGGATCGTTTCCGCCCGGTCAAACAATTATAAACGCATGGGGCGGATGGCAATGGTCCACGCTGATTTTGCCATACGTTGAGGCGACCAACATCGGCGAGCGGATTAATTATGATTATGCTTCTAATCAATACGTGGATCCCAATCGGCAGTTACTACGAACGTTGTTGC
Source organism: Pirellulales bacterium (assembly GCA_016934075.1). Taxonomy (GTDB): domain Bacteria; phylum Planctomycetota; class Planctomycetia; order Pirellulales; family Thermoguttaceae; genus JAFGTN01. The sequence goes on along the minus strand of JAFGTN010000506.1, from coordinate 3,435 downwards.
CGTTTTATGGGTGCCCAAGTGCCGGGTCGTTGAATCTCGTGAGTTGTTGTGGTGCGTATGCCAACGGCGGCGCCGGGGCGGAACACATTGCAGCAATGCATTACGGCGGGATCTCTACGCACACCTATCCCGCCGGCAAATGCGCCTCTACCAATGCAGGCTCGGGTTGTCTTTACACTGAATCCAAGGTTCGTTTGGTGGATATTACCGACGGCACCAGCCAAACGTTATTGATCGGCGAGCGAATTCCTTATCCCGATGATGATCCCGTTAAACCTCTCATGCCCGGCTGTACTGGCGGAAATTGCAACTTCGGGCCGGCATGGGCCGGTATTTCCGCCGTTACTACTCGTTATGGAATCAATAACCCAAGCGGACCTGGCGGCATGTGGTTCCATCCAAACGGTATTCAAAGCCGCCATGCGGGCGGCGCTAATTTCGCTTTCGTTGATGGTCACGTGGCCTTCCTGACCGAGGATATTCGCTTGGATACTCTCTGGGCTCTCACAACTCGTGCACCAGGCACGACTCCGGTGGGGGATGATCCGGCGTCTCAAGCTTACGGTGGGGAGGTGATTGATGATACAGACTATTGAGACCGTCGTGTTTGCACTTGCTTGTGTGGTGCTAATCGGCTGCAGCGGCAACCCGGCGGTCAAGGTGATGCACGGTAGCGTTACTTGTGGCGGTGAAAAGGCTCCAGGTGGAAAAGTAACCTTTGTGCCCATCGAGGGCAGTCCCGGGCGTATCTGTGTCGCGCCGATTGTGGGAGGGCAATACCGCATGGACGCAGGCGGCGGCGTACCACAGGGTAAATATTGCGTCCAGGTCGACGTCCGCAAGAAAACCGGTCGCAAAATACAGCAGTTCAACGGCGTCGAGAAAATGACGGCAGACGAGGAAGTTCGCCTGGGGCCGGAGAATTACGCCAATCAACACTCGCCGCTGGTTACCAAGGTCCAAGCCGATTCCGACGGACGATTCAACATCGCTATACCGTCCAAGTAGATCACACCGCCATCAAGGAACAAAACATGACTACCAACCGACTGACTATATGGATGCTGTTTTTGGCCGCCACGACATTGACAACCGCCCCATTGCAGAGCGCGACGGCGGCCGATGACGTGAAAGTACCTGTCCTCACTGTCTTGGAGCGGACCACCGAACCGCTGCTGAAGGGTGATCACCCGTGGGAGTCGATGAGTATCGGCCCCGACGCGGTTCTGCGGATCGGCGATCAGTGGCATCTCTGGTACGTTGCCTTTGACCATGACTACCGCACCGACAACGACTGCTACTTCTGCTATGCCCGTTCGAAGGACGGAGTCCATTGGGAAAAGCCTTCTCTGGGGATCTATTCTTACAAGGGTAATACGGACAACAATATCCTTTTGTCCGGCTTTAATTTCTGTTCTTTTATTTATGATGAGAAGGCGCCGCTGGAGGAGCGATTCAAGGCCGTGGGCGCTAGCGAACGTGAAACTGGCGGGTCGCCGGTGCGTGGCGGAGGGCGGTGGTGGGTTTTTGGCGCGACCTCGCCCGACGGAATCCATTGGAAGGTGATCGATGAGCCGTTGCTCAAGAAGAACTCAGACACAGGGAATATATGCATCCTTGACGGCAACCTTTACCGGCTTTACGTACGGATGTGGAGCGGCGGGGATTTTGCCGGCTATCGCATCGTCGGCTACACCGAGTCACCCACATTCGGGGCGTTTCCCGATCCGGTTGCGATCCTCAGTCCCGACAAGGATGATCCGAGGGACATGCACTTCTACAACTCGGCGGCGGCAAAGCTCAAAGACAATCTATACCTGATGTTTCCTTCGTCCTATTTCCAGAAGACCGAAACCGTGACGGTGTCCGCTGCGTTCAGCCGGGACGGCAAAAACTTTCAACGGCTAGGACGCACGCCTCTTCTAGGCTTAGGCAAGGGCTTCGACAAGGCGGGCATCTACGTCTGCGCGGGCGCCATACCGGCAGAAAAGCCAAACACCTACTGGATATACTATTTCGGCACGGCGGCGCGACATGACGCCACGCCGGAAATGCACAACTTCAATGGCGGACTTGGTCGCATTTTGCTGAAGGTCGAGGACGACGCGCCCGAACTCTACGGCGACTCGCTCGCACAAGCGGCCTTGTGGAAAGACGGTTCGAAGCTGAAGGAGTTATCTGGGAAAACCGTCCGCCTGCGCTTCGTCTTGGAAGACGCCGACCTGTATTCGATCCGATTTCAGGGAGAATAAGATTGATGACGTTCAAGCAGATGAATCTGCGGGTTTTCGAGGGAAAACTCATCCCCGGCGTCTTGTTTCAACCGCGTTTAGAACCGTGGTTCGTCTGGCACCGGCAGTTCGGCCTCCTGCCCCATAAATACAGGGACATGAGCTTGTTGGAGTTCTACGACGAACTGGAAGTGTCGATGCGATACGTCTACGGCTACGGCACGATGCCGGATCCGGTGCAAAAGAGCTATGCGCCTAATGTCAAGACGAACACTGAGTGTACGGACAAAGAGAAGATTACCACTGTGACTACTCTCCATGGCGATCTTGTCACAAAGAGCAAAATGACTGTAGATGGTGTTTGGCGAGTGGTTGATTTTCCGGTCAAAGGGCCTGATGACTTCGCGAAATTAGAATGGCTCTATGAAAACACCGTCTATTCATTCAACCAAGAGCATTTCGAGAAGGGGTGCGAGTTTGTGGGCAATCGTGGCGAGCCCCAATTTTGGGTACCTCCCAGTCCGTATCAGGCCCTGTGTTTGGAACTGATGCGATTCGAGGATTTTATTTATGCTGCGATGGATATGCCCGAGCGGGTTGAGAAGGTTATGCAAGCCATCGACAACTCGTACGATCGGATTTATGAGGAAATTGTCGATTACGGCAAGGCGCGAATAATCAATTTCGGTGAGAACATCCACTCGCAACTCACTTCGACTCGCTATTTCGAGCAGTATCACATTCCATTCTACGAAAAACGGGGCGGACAACTTGCAAAGGCGGGTATTTATACACACATCCACATCGACGGCGATTTTAAACCCTTGCTGAAACATCTGAGGCATCTGCCGTTCGACGGCTTGGAGGCCTTGACGCCGTTGCCGCAGGGCGATGTGAGCATTGAAGAAATCAAAGAACACATTGGCGACAAGATACTCCTTGATGGAATCCCGGCAGTGCTATTCACGACGACTTTCGCACTGGAAGACGTGGCCGAATGCGTCGAGAAACTGGTAGAACTTTTTTACCCGCGGCTGATCCTCGGTGTTTCCGATGAACTGCCGCAGGGCGTGGATGAAACCGGCATCGAGAAAATCAACTATATTTCGCAGTATTGTCGCACAAGGCAGATGGTAACAAACAATTGAAGTTATCGTTAAGAACAGAATACAATGGAAAAGAAAAAAATATTTTACTATGGCGT
>JAFGTN010000505.1 GCA_016934075.1 Pirellulales bacterium | reverse complement strand
TGGTCCATAACCGCGAGATCGTCCGACCGGTGGACGATTCGGTGGTGCAATACGACGGCCATGCCTCGCAGATCCTGCGCCGAGCTCGAGGCTACGCGCCTTTGCCGATCGAAATAGCCACGACCGAAAAAGATGATGCAAAGTTTTCGGGTAAAACTGTTTTGGCCGTGGGCGGACATTTGAAGAATACGGTGGCATTGAAACTCGACGGACAGGTTGTCGTAGGCGCGCATGTGGGCGATCTGGATAACATCGAAAGCGTCGAGGTACACCACCGCGCAGTCGAAGATCTGTTAAACTTCTTCCAGGTAGTTCCCGATGTGGTGGCCTGTGACCTGCACCCCGACTATGCATCTACACGACACGCCGAGTCACTTGCCAAGCGATTCGGCGCGGCACTGGTTCACGTGCAACATCACCATGCCCACGTGGCTTCCTGCGTGGCCGAACATGGTTTGGCACAAAACGGATTGTCCGGTCCCGTGCTGGGGCTGGCCTGGGACGGGACCGGCTTCGGGCCGGACAAAACCATCTGGGGTGGCGAGGCCTTCTTGGTTTCTCCGTGTTGCCCGTCCCTGAGCGAAGCGAAGAGCGTGGTAGATTCAGAATCCGAACAGGACACCCACGCCCTTCGCTTCGCTCAGGGTCGTGCCACACAAGATGTTTTCAAATACGGCCTGGACTTCACGCGTTTTGCTCATCTGCGAACGTTCGGTTTGCCCGGCGGAGATCACGCGGTGCGACAACCACGGCGGTCGGCACTGGGAGCCTTGTTCGAACTCGATCAGTCCGAAACCGAGCGGTTCGCTTCCAGGTGGTTCGAGCCGGAGCAGTTGCAACCACTAATGACAATGATGCAAGGAGGCACGCATTGCCCGCGGACCAGTAGCATGGGCCGACTGTTCGATGCGGTGGCGGCATTTTGTAATCTACCCACGGAAAATGATGGCCACACGCGAGCTGAGATCAGTTTCGAGGGCCAGGCGGCCATGGCCTTACAATTCGCCGCCCATGAAGATCATACGCAATCTTACGAATTCCCACTTTCCGGCGAGCAACCCATGATCGCCGACTGGGGACCGGCTGTACGCCGGGTGCTCAACGATCTGGCCGCCGGGCTGCCGGCTGGTATAATAAGTTCTCGCTTCCACCATGGCCTGGCCGATCTGGCACTGCAAATCGCGCAAAGGGCCGGATGCAGCCAGGTGGTGCTGAGTGGTGGCTGTTTCCAGAACATGTTCCTCAGCCGTCTGGTGCGAGAGCGGCTTTCGCGGGCCGGTTTCAATGTTTACACCCACAGGAAAGTACCGCCCGGGGATGGAGGGATTGCATTGGGGCAAGCGTTTATCGCCGCTGGCAGGCAATGTCGAAGTGAAATGAACAATGAACAATGATCAATGTCCGAATCTGACAACTGGTTACTGATAACTGACTACTCATACTCCAAAGGACAACAACGTGTGCTTAGGCGTACCCGGCGAACTGCTGGAAACTTATGAAAAAGACGATATGCCCATGGGCAAGGTGGATTTCGGCGGAATTGCCAAGGAAATTTGTCTGGCCTATACGCCCGAGGCCCAGGTGGGCCAGTATGTGTTGGTGCATGTGGGTTTCGCCATCAGCGTGATCGACCAGGACGAGGCCGACGAAATTGTGGGCTATTTGGAAGAGATCGCCCAGGCCGGCGAGGAAGAAGAACGCGAGCGGCTGGAGAGACTTAAGCGCGGCGAACCCGAGCAGGAAGGCCAAGCGTAATGAAATTCGTGGAAGAGTATCGCGATGCCGAACAGGCCCGACGCTTGATCGAGGTGATTGCCGATAAAACAACCCGGCCGTGGAACATCATGGAGGTCTGCGGTGGGCAAACCAACTCGATCATACGTTTCGGCCTCGACGAGCTCTTACCCGACGAGATCACCCTCATTCACGGTCCCGGTTGCCCCGTGTGTGTTACGCCGTTGGAGATCATCGACCAGGCGGTGGCAATCGCCGGACGCGGCGACGTAACGTTTTGTTCGTTCGGCGACATGCTCCGCGTGCCCGGCTCGGAAAAGGATCTACTGAGAGTGAAGTCTGATGGCGGCGACGTGCGAATCGTCTATTCGCCCATGGACGCCGTGGCTTTAGCCCGTGAGAATCCCGAGCGCGAGGTCATTTTCTTCGCCATCGGTTTCGAGACCACCGCGCCGGCCAACGCCATGGCCGTGGCCCAGGCTCAGCGGATGGGGCTGAAAAACTTCTCAGTGCTGGTCTCGCACGTGTTGGTACCGCCGGCCATAAGCGCGGTGTTGGGATCGCCGAACAACCGCGTCAACGGTTTCCTGGCAGCCGGACACGTTTGCACGGTGATGGGCCTGGACGATTACCGGCCGCTTGCCGAGGAACATGGGGTTCCGATTGTTGTGACCGGTTTCGAGCCGCTGGACATCTTGCACGGGATCGCCATGTGCGTCGCACAGCTCGAAGAGGGCCGCCACGAGGTGGAAAACGCCTACGCACGGTGCGTACGAGCCGAAGGCAATCCGCCGGCGCGAAAGCTGCTGGCCGACGTGTTCGAAACGGTCGACCGCAAGTGGCGCGGCATCGGTCTGATACCAAAAAGCGGTTGGGCTTTGCGAGAGCAATACAAAAAGTTCGACGCCGCCACACGCTTCGGCGTCGAAGATATCACGGCCGCCGAACCTGCCGAATGTATAGCCGGCGAGGTACTGCAAGGCCACAAAAAACCGCACCAGTGTGCTGCCTTCGGCAAGATTTGTACGCCCGAGAATCCTCTAGGCGCGCCCATGGTCTCGGCCGAAGGGGCTTGCGCGGCGTATTATAGATACAGGCGTTTTTAACAGCTCACGACAAAAGGGTGCCACTGGCTGCTTGTCAGCCAGTGCGATTAATGTCTTTTTATTATCCTACTCCACAGATCATTCTATTCTTTTTTGGTTTTTCACAAAATTTTGTGAGGGAAAACAATGTCAACTTGCCTTCGGCAAGAGGTTTTTTAGGCATGGGCTAACAAAAGCATATTGACTTAAGACAAACTTCAAGGTGATAATGCCATGGTCTGGTGAAGCGGAGGTAGGCACTGCTGAGGAGCAACCTACCAAGGAATAACCAGATGCTGACGGAAGTATATTCTGTC
>JAFGTN010000504.1 GCA_016934075.1 Pirellulales bacterium | reverse complement strand
TGCTGGATCTTTTCCAACAGACACTCCAGCGCTTCGGGCTGCTCGTACATGGCCAGGTAGAGTTGATCGCCTCCGAGCAAATCGGCGGCAACATTGAGACCGCCCGCCATGTCCAAGAGCGAAACGGCGACCAGGTCCTCGCCCGCTTTGGCGAATTGGCCCACTCGCCGGATACCCTCGTCCAACTGTCCCGCGTCGGGCGGCGGCAAAGGCAAATCGCGTGCTTCTTCAACGCTAGCAAGAGGCGCATGTTTGACACCGCATGTCTGGTTTTCGTCGTCGCCCCAGAACAACTCGGCCCCGAAAGCCGTGGCCAGGCAACTGCACCCCACGTCGGGCCGCATGGCGGGAACCATATCATTGCCGGGCACGTTTTCCCAGGTGAGCTTCAGAACGGCGAGCGATTCTTCCAGTTGTTTATCGCCGTCGAGGAACTGCTCGCGAATGGAGTATTTGGGATTGGGATTCTCGACGGTGATATAAACGGGGACATGGTCGAGCGGTTTGCCCGCCCAGAGGTCGCGGACCAACTGTTTTCGCCGTTCGATCTCGTCGCGGTCGAAGGGGATATTGTGCATGGTTCATCTTTCATTCAGAAGTCGAATCGCATGTTTTCACATCCGTGGATTCGGTGTTTTCGGTCTCGCCATCCGACGGACCTTGATAGCTAATAAGCACAATACCTGTCAGGATGAGGGTGATGCCGATGATAAGTTCTCGACTGCAGGGTTCGGCGAAAATCGCAATGCCGGCAAGTACGGTTAGCGCGGTGGCCATGGCGTTGTTGATCACGTTCACGCGTACCACGGTCGTTAACTGCAACGCCTTGGCGATGAGCAGGAAGGCCAGCAGATTACAAGCGCCGGCGGCCAGCATAACGGCCAGGTCGCGTGGCGAGGTGGCCAACATGCCGTTAATTCCTATATTCCACATGGCCCAAGGGCCGAGGAAGAGGATGCCCATGCAGTTGATGAAAAACACGATGGCCTCGGGCGAGGTGTCGTCGGTGACCGTTTTTCGCATGCCCACGGTAAGCAGAGCGAAAGCCATGCCGGCAAAACAAGCTGCCGCAATTCCTATCACTATCAAAAACGGCCCCGAAGATGAAGGGCTATCATTGATTGGATCCGACGTGTTGTCGTCCACGGCGGTTGTAACCGACGAGTTTGCGTTCGCATCGGCGGCCTGCACGGCTTCGCCGGTCGATTCGGCGCCGCTACCCAAGAACACGATGGAAACCGTGATCAGCACGATGGCCGCGGTGGCTTGCCAGGAAACTCTTTCGCCCAATAGAATTCGCCCCATTATGGCGGCGCTGGCCAACATGATACCCATTTGCAGTGGATTGCCGATGCTCAGCCCTATTATCCCCAGCGACCATTGATAGGAAGTTGCGCCCAGTTGCGTGATCGCGCCAAGCGTCATCAATCCCACCGCAATACCCAACGACGGCCAGGCCGATCGGCCGTGGGCCGACCTTAAAGTCAAATAGATACCGAACACCACCGTGCTGACCGATGCCTGTACACAGTTGACCCAGACCGGATCGCAATTAGCGGACAGTTCTCTCCGGCAGATTTCCATCAGCGTGTAGAAAATGGCCGAGAGTATGCAGTAAAGTGTGCCCAGTGCGGTCGGAGACATGAATTTTTTGCCTGATTGTAAATTTGTCGTGTCGATTTCAGTTTTTTATCTTACACCAGTCGAAGAATCGCCGTAATGTTCGAGTTTGCCGTCCGGCAAATCAGTTGTTTTCCACCAGGTCGACAATACGTATACTGTGTGCCGGCTGATCGGAAATCGTGAGGATTTCATCCTTGAGTGTAGCGTTTGATGCATGATTTTCAGCAAGCCGGAATTTTGCGGTGTTGCGAAGGTGTGCATCGGCCAGACGCACTCGTACAGTCCGGGCCTCATCGCTCCAGTTATAAACGGCAATTCTGTGGGCCGGCTGATGGACGTTTCCATAGCTTACCCGATAGGCAATCACATCACCGTCGGCACTCCAAACGACGTATTGACTTTTCGGCGGTTGCGGGCCACGATCGTTCCAAAAACGTCGCACAAACGCCGCTTCATCGGGAGTCCATTGCGATGCGAAGTCGGAGGTCAGGAACGAACCTCCGAACAGACCGATCGTGCCGGTAAGTATGCGTTTTTCTTCGGTGGACAAATTACTGTTCTCGCTTCGCATGGCGAAAACGTCGGGATCACCGTTAAGCCATATGCCGTTTGCCGCCGTTCGTGTGAGCGTTTGGCGAACCGCATTTCGCATCGTGTCATAGTTGAATCCGATATCTCCACCCAGCCGCGCCACGTCGACCTGTCCAATCGCGTAACGAAAGGGAACGCTGACACATGCGTTGATAAGCACGTCATGTCCGACCGCCTCGCGAAACAACACGTATAGGTCTCGCAAAGTTTGGAACTCGGTTTTTTTTCTGTCATATGGTACGCGTGCCGCGGTAACGGGGTATGTGAAATCCAACTTAAAGTATTTCCAGCCTTCGGCACAAAAACGCTTGAGGAGACCGCGAATGTATTCGCGAACCTGGGGATGATCCGGGTCCAGATAATAAGTCCGTCCCCAATTGCTGAAATAGATGGCGGGCTCGCCGCTGGGAAGCCGCTGCAACCAGTCGGGGTGCTGCTGGACAATGGGATTGTTTTCATGAACCGTGGTTGGCGCCAGCCACAGCCCGGGCACGGAGCCCGTGGCCTCGATCCGTTTTGCCAGACCCGGCCAAGCCGTCTTGAATCGTTCGTTGGGAGTCCAATTTCCCGGTTCGATTTGGAAGCCGTCGTCAATCTGGATCGTGCGTCGCCCCGGCGGTATGGGCCATTTGGCAAACTCGCGAGTTGCTTTTTCGATATCGTCGGGTGAAACAGCAGTTGCTTTCTGATACCAGGAGCAATAGCCCACCAACGGCGGCCCCGGTTTTTTGACGTTGCACTGGGCGGCACAAATTCCGGCCCATACGTCCAAGCCCGCTTGCCAATCGCCGCACCAAACTATGGCGTTTTCCAGTGTGCGGGTTTCCTGGGGATCGAGTACGATATTGTCGAGCAAAACGGCAAGAAACACCTGAGGCCCGTCCGGCAGGCCACGGTAGCCGATTTCGCCAAAGGCGCCTCCGGGACCGACGAAGCCGAATCCCCAGCCCGGCGCATTCCACTTTTCGATTAGCGCGGCTATGTCGGACGAGACGAACCAGCCGGGTTGGTCGTGAATTGGTTCAGCCAACCGCGGCCAGAAAACACCCATGCTTTTCCATAATTGCTCGACATCGGCTCGAGTGGCAATCGATGCCTGCCCGGAGCGTAGCAGTGGCTGCTCGCGCGGGCCCGCCAGTTCCAAGAACTTGACGCCGGAAGGCACGGTCCCCGTGAAGTAATGAAATCGGGCTAATTCCACGGGCTCGTTGCCGTTATTGGTAAGAGTGCCGGAAAAGCGCCAGATGCGGTCGCCGACCAGCTTCTCGATTTTGATGTTTGCATGAAGTTTGCCGAATGCCACGCGAAAGGACAGGCGGTTTGGGGATTCTTCTAGTGCTTCGAATTTGCCGCCCTTCGATTCGATCCAATCTGCCTGGCCTTTGGGGCGCCAATACAAGACGGGTTGACCATTTGTAATTGTAAATTTCGTTCCCGATTCCAATGCGATGACATCTTTATCAACTTGCACGTTGACAGGTCCCAAGTAGGTCAGGATATCTTTAGCGTTTTCGCCCAGAAATGATTCCGGTCGCGAGGCATCGTTGATTTCTTTGCCGTCAACGGGTACAGGGCTGTTCACGGTCATAGCAAAAATAAGACCACCTATGGCGAGGAGGGATATTCTCGCAAGGAATGTCTTGAAATATCTATCTTTGCCTGAGGGGAGATTATTCATATTATTTACTCTATTATCAAAGATGCATTCTTGTGGTTCATCGTATCGCTGTGCCCTTAAGGTTTTGGGATTCTCTTTTTACCTATCAAAGCAATGTCAAACATGCGTTCCTCGGCGTTCCCGCGGAGATAGGCTTCGTGTGTGCGGTGTGTCGCGTCCGTATAGTCGATACCGTGTCGGCGTTTTCCATGGATATTGGTAGACGGGTCGAGCAGGCTCTTGGGCAGGCTGTGCATCTGGACGTGAATGCGGTCGGGAAACACGTCGTATGTGGCGAAGTCGGACGGATAGCTCGCCGTGCCCGAGATAACGATTTGGTAGAATCCCGCGTGTTTGACAACGCCGGTCAGGTCTTTTAATCGTTTGAAATCGGGGGTTATGGTGCTGAGGCCCCCCATACCGTGGACCAAGTCTCCTACTCCAATAATGAAGTCGGGTACCGAGTCGTCCGTGGCCTTGCCGAGCGACTCCACAAGATACTCGAACCTTTCGTTGGCCCGGGGATAGTCGTTAGGTTGCCTAGCTTCGACATGCGTGTCGTTCCATTGCATGAAGCGAAATAACGGTTTGCCGGCAGGTTCGCTGGCCAACAGGCTTGCACCGCACGCATCCAGGATCGTGACCACCGTAACTAAAGCGGACGTGCATATAAAACGGCGTCGCGATAGAAGTCTACTTGGCATATTTATTTCTCTGATATTGTGATCATGTCGTAAACCCTATTTTTTCAACAAGTCCTGGTATTCCGGCTGCAAGCCGGCTTTCTCGACAACCTTTTTTGCCCCTTCCGGCAACTTATCGGCGTCTTTGGCGAATTCGTCGCCGAACCAATTGTCGTGTTCCTTGCAGGTGTCTTTTCGATTCTGGGGTTTGTTGTTGTAGTTCATGGGCTTTGGCACGCGGTAGACCAGATTGCCGGTGATTTCGATGAAACCGCTGCCCTCGTCGAGATATATGCCGCCAACGGCGTGCGCGCTGTCGTGGATGTGGTTGCCTTGGATAACCGTGCCGGGCATATTGCCCAGGGTGTATATTCCACCACCGTCGATCAGCCGTTGCATCGTATGATGAATGTGGTTGTACTCGATGCGGTTGTTTTTGGCGGTCGTGGGCGTGTCGTATTTATATGGCTGATAGTACTCCTCTCGTCCGCCTCCGGCGTCTTCTTCGCCCCAACCCCAACCCATCGAGATGCCGCTGTAGGGAATGTTGCGGATCTCGTTGTGGGCGATCACTGTGGCTTCGGTATATCCGACAAAAACGCCCAGTCCGCCCATGTACTCGACCGCGCAGTTTTCGATCAGGTTGTTGAGTATTTGATTATTGCGTACCGTGGTGCGCTTGTCGCCGGGATGATGGTCGCTGCGTTCTATGCCACCAACCTGGATTGCCGAGCCGGAGATATCGTGGAAATGGCAACCCTCTACGACATTGTCGCTGCTGCCGTATTCCAAGTCGAGACCGGCTCCGCCAAGATGCGTGAACGTACACCGTTCGAAGTGGATATTTTTGGCGGATCGGCAAACGATATTGGCCGGGCTTTTGAGGTCTTCGTTATGCACGTTGTTGACCACGCCCATGCGGTCCATGCGATTGAGCATGTGTTGTTCGAAATTTGCCTGCACGTCCACCATTCCTAGCCGGCTGGGCCGCAGCCAGGTGGCGTGGGCGAAGGTGATTCCCTGAAACTTTATGTGTTCGACGGGCTTGTCCAACAGCCCGCGGAGTTCGACGAGCGTCTCCAGCACCGGCACGACGACTTGCACTTCGTTCATCTTTTCGCCCGGCAGCGGCTTGTAGTAGAGCATCTTGTCCGCACGGTCGAGATACCACTCGCCCGGCTCGTCGAGCAACTCCAGAGCGTTTTCGATGTAGTGCGGCAGTTCCGCTCGAAGTCCTTCCTTGTGACGCGCCAGCGTGAACTGGGGCTGAACCATGCGGATTATGGCGTGAGAACCGTCGCGCACGATGCTGTCAACCTTGCAGCGAGTATGGCACCACCCGACGTAATAGCAAAGCTCGATGTCGCCGGGATTACGCCAATCGGCCATGGCCGTGTCGGTCGTGAGATATCCGTTCTCGTCGAAATATTCCATGCCGGGAATGGGCACTATGCCCAAGTCGAACCATCTGGTGGATTTGCCCGTGGCCTCCGGACTTCTTGCCCGCACGGCCCGGCGGCCATTGACATAAAGCTGGCGAAAATGCTCGCCGCAAGGGGCCTTCCAACGTCCCTTGCCGTCCGCTTTCCAGCCGGTAATAACTTTGCCGCCGCTGATGACGGGCGTTGCGCCCGCCGCGGCTTTGTAGACCACGTCGTGCCCGCCCGTGCCGTTGTGGCGGTTTAAAAAGACGATGGTTTCGCTGAGCCGATTTTCACAAGACCAATATGTACCGTCGTGAAGAATCACCTCTATATCGCCGGTCATATTTTGGTTGAAATTGTTGGCTTCGCATTGCGCCCGCCAGATAGTTTTGAGCGGTTTGGCCTCGGTTCCGGGATTCTTATCGTCGCCGGACGGGGAGACGTGGATGGTCTTTTGCACTGCCGCCGTAGTGGTTTGAGCCGATAACATACAAATTGTGACGGCAAGCACAATCGTGATGACGTGGAATGTGGTGTTGGATTTCATGGCGATTAATTCCTGGTGATTTCTGGTTATGTGGGAACGTTCGAGTATAACGTACTTCACGGCAAGAAACGAGTGAGCACGGCTTGCGATTGAGGGCATGTTTCGCGCTAGGAGATCCGCTATCCGTTGACAAAGTAGGTCCCGTCTGCCGGACGGGACTTTGGAATACCAGGGATTTTCTTCATTCTGAGGTCCCGTCCGGCAGACGGGATCTACTTAACGCGGCGAAAACGCGTGCTTCAATAGGCTGTTAGATCTACCAGTCAAGTGGTAACATTGTACCCCCCGAAACGAAAGCTTGCTTTGCCCGTGCCGGTCGCCTATCATTCAGGGGTAGATTTCGTCGCGGATGGATTCATCCGGCCGGGATATCAACTCGTGGATAACTCCTTGGACTTTTGCAAAATTGCGAGTCAAGGGCACATGTAAAAGAAAGCTTTGCGAAGCGAAGGTTTCTTTTACATTGTTTTTCCTGAAACTAATTCATTGACAGATAACAAGTTAACATCTCTGCAGCGTTTAGACATAATTTGCCGGCTACGCCGCCAATTTATATCTAAGTGCCCTTTACTCGCAATTTTGCAAAAGTCCAGTAATCCCCCTTAAACGCCAACCTTCCAGGGAATTCAACCATGAAAATTAAACGTCGAGAATTTTTGGGTGCCGCCGCCGTGGCGGGGGCAACTGTGGCCGGAAGCGGCGTAAGCGCGGTGGCCGCAGGGGCCAAGGACGCCGACGCGCTGAACCCCGTGGCCATGGTGCCGTTCGGTAAGAACCTCAAGGTAACCCGCATCGGGTTCGGCACGGGCATGAGGGCTTGGCGACGGACGAGTAACCAGATCAAGCTGGGAAAAGAGCATTTCGAAAACCTCTTTCGGTACTGCTACGACAAAGGCATCCGCCTTTTCGACACGGCCGACCTTTACGGCTCGCATGGTTATGCTGCTCGATCGCTCAAGGGCAAGCCGCGGGATAGTTACTCGCTGGTCTCGAAAATCTGGTGGCGCAAGGACGGTGTGCCCGACGAGGATAAGGGTGATGCCGACGTGGTGGTGAAGCGTTTTCTCAAGGAATTGCAAACCGACTACATCGATGTTGTGCATCTGCATTGCATGACCGACCCCAAGTGGCCCGAGAATCATCGCAAGCAGATGGACCTTTTGGAAGATCTCAAGCAGAAGGGTCTGATACGCGCGCATGGCGTTTCCTGCCATTCGCTGGGCGCCATGGAAGCGGCGGCCAAGGAGCCGTGGGTTGATGCGGTCAACATCCGCGTCAATCCCTTCCACACGAAAACCGACGGCAAGGCCGAAAAGATCCTGCCGGTCATCAAAAACATCCACGCCGCCGGCAAGGGCGTGATCGGCATGAAGATCATCGGTGAAGGCCAGTTCACGGGTGACAGTCAGAAGATCGACGACTCGGTAAAATTCGCCGTTGATTCGGGCGCCGTGGATTGCATGATCGTGGGCTTCGAGCAGACTGCGCAGATAGATGATTTTATCGGGCGGGTGAAAAAGGCGTTGGCGAAGAAGGCCAAGAAAAAAACGGTCTGACTGAATAAGTAGCTTGGTCTTTTTATGGTTCTTTACGGAATTTATTGGGTGAAAATGGTATTGTCGTGCTCCGCACGAAGGTTTTTTAGGCATGGGCTAACAAAAGTATGAAAAAGAAGCTTCTCGAATCATAGAATATCCGAGGAGCATTGACAGAATATACTTCCGTCAGCATCCGGTTATTCCTTGGTAGGTTGCTCCTCAGCAGTGCCTACCTCCGCTTCACCAGACCATCGCATTATCCCCCTGTAGTTTGTCTTTAGTCAATATACTTTTGTTAGCCCATGCCTAAAAAACCTCTTGCCGAAGGCAAGTTGATATTGTTTTCATCCACGAAATTTCTTGAAGAACCATTTTCAATCATCGATGTGCGGCTTGTGTAGTATTCTGGAAACAATATGAATAGCGCAGATGAATACGAATATAAACCGTATTACTTGGAGTTCTGGAATTGCGCCCTTTATGAATTGCTAGGGTGGTCGGAAGATCGCATTCATGAATGGGCGCTACAATACGACGCTGATTTAGATAGCAAAAATGTGACTTTGTTCTATCATGAAACTCCTTCTTACTATATTAGCCCTCTGTTTATTACGGACAAAATCCGAAGTCAACTCGAGGAACTTGAGCAAGATCAGAAGATAGCTTGGCCAATAGCAAGTATCTTAGATAACGAAGAACCAATCCTAGAGGCCAATTGGCCTCAAATTAGGACAAAGATAAACGAAATATTGAACAAGTATGGCGAGAGTCTGGATAGCATTTCAAAGTTGCTACCGGAGGAGTTTATTGGGAAGGGAATACACCCCATAATTCCACAAAAACAGCAAGATTACAATTCTAAAACCAATTAATAAAATCGCTTGGGCAATTTTCTGTTGCGGCTTGAGACTAAATGAGCGAAATCCACAAAGGATACATAGCCTACCGAAAAGCACTTTGCGTCTTGGCGCCTTTGCGTGAGATTTTTTTGGAAGCACCTTGCAGGATTTATAACGAAACATTTACATCACGCAAAGACGCCAAGACGCAAAGGCCGTCATGCGTGCCGATACGGCTTGTTTTCCTCGATAGCTTTTTCCCAGGTTTGACGGTTCAGTGGGATAGGGTATAATCCCTTCAAGAAATGTTTTCCGGCCACATCAACTGCTTTGGTGCGTCGCGGACGCACCCTACTATATCGCATGAGGCGATTCCTTGTTGAGCCCTAGTGAGTTTCGAGATTTGGTGAGCGGACGGCGCGGCGGGGCCGTGGCGGGGTTGGCTCGGATGGGATTGCGGCTTGTGGAGTTTCCGTACACGGCCGTGGTGCGGTATCGCAATGGACGATATGACAGCGGCCGGGCAGAGGTCCACAAGGCGGCCGTGCCGGTGGTGAGCGTGGGCAATCTCTCGCTGGGCGGGACGGGCAAGACGCCCATGGTGCAATGGTTGGCGCGCCGGTTTCACGAGAGCGGCAGGCGGGTGGTCGTCGTCAGCCGCGGCTATGGCGCTAAACATGAAGGCGGCGCGAACGACGAAGCACTAGAGTTGGAGCGGAAGCTGCCCGGCGTCGACCATCTGGAGAATCCCGACCGCGTGGCGGCCGTCGGGGAAGCGGTCGAGCGGTTCGGCGCACAGGTGGCGATTTTGGACGATGCTTTTCAGCATCGCCGCATTGGCCGCGATCTGGATATCGTGTTGTTGGATGCCTTGGAACCGTTTGGTTTCGAGCACGTTTTTCCCCGCGGCACGTTGCGCGAACCGGTAGAAGAATTGAGGCGAGCCCACGTGGTGGCGCTTTCCCGAGCCGAATTGCTGAACGGCGAGCGGCGCGAAAAGATCAGGCGCCGGGTGCGGCAGTTGGCGCCGGACGCATTGTGGGTGGAGGTTTCGCATACGGCCGACACGCTCGAAAACGCCACGGGCGAGCGGATGGAATTGGATTCATTGGCCGGCCGGTCCGTGGCCGCTTTTTGCGGCTTGGGCAATCCGGCCGGCTTCCGCCATACGCTCGAATCTTGCGGATACCGAGCGGTCGCCATGCGAGAGTTTCCCGACCATTATTCCTACAGCCCGGCCGATGTCGCATTGCTTTCAGCTTGGGCCGATGAGCTTGCGGCTCAAGAGCCGGGCGTGGAAGCCGTTATTTGTACCAGTAAGGACCTGGTTAAGTTGGGCGTTGACTGTTTGGGCCGGTTGCCGTTGTGGGCGTTGTCGATCTCGCTCACATTTTTGCACGGTCGGGCGGAGTTTGAGCAGAAGCTCGAAGCGTTGCTTATGTAGGCCGGGTTATAACCCGGCTTTTGTGCCGGTTGCCAGTTTCACCGCCCGTTATAACCCGGCCTACTTGCTCAGCCATGTTTTATACCAAGTACCACTGGTGTGTCGAAGACGCACCCTACTTCCCGCATTTCACCCAATCTGCCATAGAATTGCTCTTGGCCGAAACGGCCCAGAAACGCTATTCTTCCGCCTCTTGAGAGTATCTATTCCTATCTTTTTGATCTTCTATTTCGCCACGGAGGGCGATTACATGAAGAGGCTGGTTTTTATTGTCGCCTTGCTGGCGGTATGTGGTTGTGCCGATCCCATGATTGTCGATATCGAACGAGGGACGTATTGCAATTCGACCAACGTCGAGGCCTATGCCAACAAGCATGGGATAACTTATGAACAGGCCCTCAACGAGATGCGCAGGCAGTCGGATGAAGTTTTACGGCAACGAACTGCCGAGGCGCAAGCCGATCGCGCGGCCGGTAATGGTACGCAAGCCGTGCAACGTTGACAGTCTCAGTCTTCGAGCTTGATGACCGACATTGTGTAGGGTTTGTCGAACGTGGTGTTGACTCCGCCGGGTATGGGGAAATCGAGGTTGGAGATAATCAACTCGTTGCCGCGCAGGAGCACTTCGCAGGGCTGATCAAGTCGTCCGCCGGCGCCCGTGTTATCGGTGTCCGAAGCCAGGGTCGTAACTTTTCCGTCCATCTCGATGATTTGGACGGCGTTGGCGATGGAGTCGGCCAGGAAGAACTTTTTGCGATTCTTATCGTAGAACAAGCCGTCCGAGCTGCGCATGGCGGGGTCTTTTGCCCACAGCTTGGGTTCGCTGGGCTTGCCGTCCTTGTCGAAGGTGACTTTGAAGATCTCGGCGTCGGCAAAGTTGGTGACATACATGTTGCCGTCGGCGTCGAAGGTGAGCCCGTCCGCACCGAAGCCGATTTTTACGTTTTTGGTGGGAAGGGTAGCGATCAAGTGCGGTTCTTTTTCCAGCGGCTTTTTGAGTTGCACCGGACCCTTGGCCGTTTCGGAC
>JAFGTN010000503.1 GCA_016934075.1 Pirellulales bacterium | reverse complement strand
GTCGTCAACGGATATCGTCGACAGTGGTGCAGGTCGCTGTCGATATCGAACAACAGAACATTGAATCGCCGGCCGTCGGGCGTTTCGATATTGAACACACGGTACTTGCTGCCCGTCGCGAGATAGCCGTACGGACCGGGCGTCAAAGTACCTTTGACCATTAACAGCGTGGCGTAGCGAATCTGCGAGAGTGAATAGCCCGGAAATTTCTCCCGCCAGAAATCCAGGCGGTCGCTGTCCGGACCGGTGACTTCGACCAGAGCGATCAGGTCGGGATCGTGTTCGACGATGACGTGTGCGATGTCGTCCCAGCCGCCTATGCCCCGAGCGGTGTTCCAGAAGAATACCCGCAAATCGTGACCTGCCGGTGGCGGCGAGTCGTGGGAAAAACCGTCGCGGATCAGCCCCCATGCTATAGCCGAACACCCCAGCAACAGAATCGATATGGCCCATCGCCGTCGCTTGGCCAGCCACAACAGCGTCGAAGAGACAAACAGTAACCCCGCGATCATCAGTGGAGGCATGGCGTAATGAAGAATCGACAGGCCATGGATGCGGTCACGTAGTGTCATATGCAGTACGACACCCGCCAACGCAAAAAGTAAGGTCAACAGGGCAAACCCGCCAAGAATCTTACGCCGTATACCAGCCACGCGAATACCCCATGCCCCATCGGGTGCAAATAACAAGTTCACCGGTTCATTCGGGCAATAATGGTCCGAAACGACAGATCACCAACTGCAAATTTACACGAAACTCAAAGAATCGTACAGAAGCGATTTACCCGCGGTTACATCTTTCGGCTGCGTTCGAGGACATCTTTCAGGTCGTCGCAGACCTTCGTTACCTGGGCGTCTTTCAACGTAAGAATGTCGCGCAGCGCCTCGCCGATGGCGGGGATATACTTCTCGATGTAGCTGCGTTTTTTCAGTTCCTGGCGGATGCGGTGGGTCTTGCGGATGTGCGAGCCGAGTTTTCGGCCGCAATCCTGCAACGCCAGACGGATCTCCTTGAGAATTTCCGGATACGAGGCGATCGCTTCCTTGGATTCGCTGGTGAACGGAACCCAGACCGATCCCATGTGGACGACGATGGTCAGGTCGCCGGCCGGTAGGGCGCCACGGCTTTGTTGTAGGCCGTAAGATTTCCAGTTCATACCCAATACGCTCTTGGTGATCGCACAGGCCCCTTGCTGGTATTGCAGCGGTACGCGGTTGGCGAATCGCATGACCTTCGCGAGCGAATTACCGTTGTTGTCGTCGCTGCCGTTGTCCTCTTCCTCGATCTCCAGTTCCAGACGTTCGGTCTTTTCCGCCGAGTTTTCAGCCTTGCCGTAGGCGATGGCGGCTTCGATGACGAACGGGTTCCCGCGATAGACCGCCGGGCGGCGCGTCGAGGCGGTGTAGAACTCGGCCGAAACGACCTGTTGCAGACCGGCCAGCAATTGGTCCTCGCCGATGGGCACGATGCAGTCGGTCCGCGGCGCGAGGATGTCGACCGTCTCGACCGCGCGATAGATCGCCTTGGCCATGTCGCCGGTCACGCGGGACGGCCGGGTTTTGATCGTCAGCGTTTCGCCCTTGAGGCTGTCGGCCTTGGAGGCGGTATCGATGATCTTCTTCGCCACCCCCGGCGAAACGCGGGAAAACTCGCTGCTGAAGAAATGTTGCAGCGTTTTCGCGTCGGTGTCGTGGATCATCTTGATGAGCACGCCGAGTTCGACGCCATGCGGGTGCGGCTTGATTTCACGCGGAATGGCCGGCAGGATTTTGACGGAACTGTCGTAGTGTTCCTCCCGTCCATCCGGAGCAGTGTAATAAAACTCCACGTGCGGGTTGGCGATGGCGGTCTGGAGCAGGTAGTCGTCGACGCTCTGGCGGCCTCGCTGGTACTTGGCCTCCAGTTCGATCTCCACCTTCGTGCCGTGGTCGAAATCCCATTCCACCGGCTGTTCGACGATGATATTGGGCTTGTTCTTCTGCGTGTCGATCTTCAATTCGTAGTAGTGGGCCTGGGCGCGTTTACTGGTTCGCGACGTGATCCGCACGGGCTGGCCGGTCGTCAGCAGGCCGTACATGCCCGCCGCACTGATGCCGATGCCCTGTTGGCCACGACTCATCCGCAGACGGTGAAATTTGCTGCCGTACAGCAGGCGACCGAAGATATGCGGAATCTGGTTCCGCATGATGCCCGGACCGTTGTCCTGTACGCCCACGATATAATGCGTCTCGCTGAGTTGACGAATTTCGACGCGGACCACCGGAAGGATCCCCGCTTCCTCGCAGGCATCCAGGGCATTGTCGACGGCTTCCTTGACGGTCGTCAGCAGGGCCTTTCGTGGATTATCGAACCCCAGCAGGTGGCGGTTTTTCGCGAAGAACTCGCTGACGGAAATGCTGCGTTGCGCCTTGGCCATCGATTCGGCCGTAGCGTAGCGGTTTTTCTTTCCGCGGCCTCGCGGCTTGGGCTGCGGCTCATTCGTTTCCTCATCGATGAGATCGTCCAGGCCTTCGATGTCCGGTTCCTCGACCGGGGGAGCCTTCTTTACGCGGGTGGATGGGGCGGCCTGGGATTTCCGGGGAGTTTTGGATGCGGGTTGAGGAGTATCAACTTCTTCCAGCGGTTCGGCGAAGAGCATCGGCTCCGCCGGCTTGGGCTTTGCCTTGGCGACCTTTTTTGCCGTCGGCCTGCCGGCCGGTTTGGCGGTCGTCTTGTGGGTTGCCGTCTTTTTCGTGGTTTTGACGCTTCGTTTCGCCATCCGTGGTCCTTTTCCTGTCCATGGCCGAAAGTTTCCGTCTCCCAGCCTTCCATCGACGCCTCACTGTAATCTCCCACTGCCGCAGCGTCAAGCGAATCAAACGACTGCCGATCGCTTGCAATTTCAAGGGGGACGAAGATAATGGGAATAGAATGTTCGATCTTGGGGTAACTGACGGAAAGGGAAACTCCTATTTTGCGACATTATCTTCTCCACAGTGTTCTTTTCGTGTTAATTTTTGCAGTCGCGGCTTTGACGGAAACACCGTCAAGTCGGCCGACAACGCAACCAATCACCAGCCAACCGGTTCGCAAGTTCAATATCAAAATCTCTCGCGAAACGACATACATCACCGATGCCTCTCTCAATCCCGACGGCACGGTGAACTACCTCGAATACCTCAATCGAAAATACTCCAAAGACATCACTAAAGACAACAACGCGGCCGTGCTGATTATCCAGGCGATAGGGCCGGCAAAATTAAAAAATACATTCGCCAGGAAGTCCCTCGAAGAGTTGGGCGTCGATTTCTCTGGGGGGAAAGCTCCTGTTTTTGAAGACTACGATG
The DNA here is from genome assembly GCA_016934075.1 of Pirellulales bacterium. Lineage (GTDB taxonomy): Bacteria > Planctomycetota > Planctomycetia > Pirellulales > Thermoguttaceae > JAFGTN01. The sequence continues at coordinate 1,006 of JAFGTN010000503.1, read as the reverse complement.
ATTATGTCCACCGGAAACGAGCTGATGACAAGCGACTCACGAATGTGGATGAAGAACAAACGGACGAGTGGTATAAAAAAAGTCAGAAAACACCATGGACGAAGAAACAGTATCCTATTGTTGCCGAATGGCTTGATGCGAATAGAGCCCCACTGGATCGAGTGGTTCAAGCGTCCAGGCAATCCAAGTGGTTTCTTCCGACGAAAGATCAGGTTGATCCCGAAAGTATGCAATTGATGGGGTTGCGGGATAGAAATGTCGCCTATCGAAGTCGCTTCCTTGCCAAAGCCCTGACAATTCGTGCGATGCTCTACTTGGGTGAAGGGAATCTGGAGGTTGCATGGAAAGAGGCATTAGCGATCAAACGACTTGGAACCTTATTGTCGAGAACCCCTTTTCTTTTCGATAATATGATCGGAAATTCGATTTGTGTCCTCGGCAATAATGCAGTAGACCAGATTCTCCAGTCCGGCAAGCTCAATGTTACTCAGGCCAGACGATTCCTAAAAGAGTGGATCGCTATGCCGCCTATTCGTTCGATCCGAGATACATTGAATGAAGAAGCACGCTTTTATGATCTTGGCACCGTTATGGGTTTTGCACGTAGTGGGAAAATATATGACCTGAATCAGGAATGGGACATCCCTTGCAGTATGCTCGATTGGAATGCCATGCTGGAGGAAGTCAATCTATGGCATGACCGGCTGTATGCCATCCTGCAAGATACGAATTTTAAAAAGCGAGCACAATTGTTTGCAGCCTTTGGGTCTCAGATGCAGCAGGAAGGTCAAAAAACCAAACAATATCGTCCCCCTCATGTCCTTACCGAACAGGTGTTAAAACAAATCGTTAACAAAATAACTTTCAGCCGCAATGTCATGGCTTATCTGTTGTCCCGCACCATGCCAGTGTTCAATTACCCTATACATCTTTACGATGTCTCTGTGACATATGATCAATTGGTGCGTATTGGATTGGCATTGAAGGTCTACCAGTTGGAGACAGG
>JAFGTN010000502.1 GCA_016934075.1 Pirellulales bacterium | reverse complement strand
GACGAAACCGGACCGTTGTCAGCAGCGATGGGATCGCCCTACTTTCTAACGCTTGCGACCGGCGCGGGAATGCTCTACACATGGCAAGAGTACGAGAACTGGATGAGAGAAGCCGGTTTTTCCTCGGTCAGCAGGCAGGAACTTCCTCGTGACCATGGGGCTATCGTCGGGAGAAAAGATTGATCGAGTGAAACGGAGTTCAGCAGGGTGATATCGATATGAACGACGACATGTGTCTTGTCGTATTTTCTAATGCTGTGCTGCAGTCCTGAAGCAAAACAGGCCGCTACAACTATGCAGCGACCTGTTTTTGTTATTTGCGTTTTGTAACTATGGCTTTCGCCTGAGCGTACTAGACGCTGGTACGTCCATGATCGATAATATCATGAATTTTTTGTCGGGTTTCACTTGACCACGGTGCCCGACGCTTGCGACGAACCATGGCTCCGCCCGCACAACCCGCGCCCAGCAAACCCCAGATAACCAGGGAAGTTGGCTCAGGAAGAGGAGTATTGAGAGTGAGGTACGCCTGATCCGAGAACTGGTAGCCATTATTAATTTGTGTTTGATTTGCCTGGAGCAACTCGGAGTAGATAACGAAGTCTGCCCACCCTCCCTGAGCTGTAGGCACCTTTAACAACGGACTACCCAAGTGGTTAATCATTACGCTAAAGGCAGCGTCTTCAAAACCCGTTCGGGTGGTAGGTCCAGAGACATAAGCACCGGGACCAGCACCATTGAGGGCATCGTACTCGTCTGCCCAGCCGTCACCATCGGTATCGGAGATAGTGATTATAGCGTCTGCGGGCGCGGTGAATGCGTTGGCAGTGGTGTCTCGAAAAGTTCCTAAAAAGAAATCATCAGCAGCAAGTAGACCCATCGATGCGTCAACCGTCCAACCGGCGGTTGCCAGGTCGAACAGGGCGGTGCCAGGCGTCACAGGATTGCCGAACGGCATACCTGTCAAATTCGCACCACCAGTATTCGAGAGAATAACGGCCATAGTCCCAGCCGCAAATCCACCCTCAGCAGCACTCTGTGCGGGCAGCAAGCCATTAAGCGAGAGTGGATCGGCCGGATTCATCGGTCCATGAGTGAATTGGACACCCGGGTCCCCAGCCCAATTCGGGTTTGGGCCGGTGGCAACCCCGTTATTTGTAATCTCTAAGGCAAAAACGCCAACCGTCGTCGCCCCGAAAAGTCCGCCATCGTCTCGTATATTCCACCTCAGTATACCGGAGACCACATCGCCCGGGCCTAATATACCATCCGCAACACCGCCGGGACCGGAGTCGCGAATCGCAAGCGCGACACTATTGTCCTGGATAGTGTCCGCCAAGCCATCGTAACTAAGCCCCGCGGTGAACACGCTGGCCTGTGCAGACAATGCACAGCCAACTATCGCAACAACTATAATCAAACTAACCTTTTTCATGATTCCCTCTCCTATTCAATAAAAAACAGTATTTTTGGTGGCTTTCTAATCACGTATTACCTTCCACCCCGATTTTCTATAGCTATATAGACCACTGATGCCCAATTCCTGACAATGAAAAGGCAAAGTTTTCCCAGATTTGTTGAACTGCCCAGCTAAAGGGGGACTGATTTATGGCGGGGGGTGTGAAATTTCTCGGGAAATATCTTGTTTTTAATGCGATTCCGGGTAGACGGCGTAGCTGATACTTCTCGATCGGCCGCAGCGGAATCACCGAAAAGCATGTAATTTCGTTATTAGACACATTTTTTCATGCAGCCCTGAAGCTTCGAGCAAAATATTTTATGCTTTTTCCACTGGGGAAGAGCATCGACGAAGGTATACGGGCTGGATCAATCTAAGGTGTTTTAGAGTAATTACTTGGTGACATCCAAAAGTGTGAGACGACTAACCATACACACTATATCTCCGAAGAGATTTTCTACGACAACATTCTAGCATGTTGACAATGCCAATCGTAACATGTACTATTGGGGTTCCAAAGCATACCCTATTGGGCCCCAGAAATGCGGGTGTAGTATTTCGTATTTCAAGGAGGGGGGACATATCTAGGCCCAATGAATAAGTACGAGCAGAGGTGAGTGCTGGTAAGAACACTCGGCCCGCATGGAAGCAATCATGTGGCAAGGATGTGTAAGGTTCGTCTGGTTTGGCTTGTTCGATGAACACATATCCCTTTGTTCGGCTATCGCACCAAGACCATCGCGAGTTTCGTGATGTCAGTGGCGGCTCGACTAGTTGAACCGCAAGTGTAGCACAAATAGGAACTTACGTAGAATGTGTTGCAACAACCCATATGTACGGAGTGCGCGCCGAGAGCGTTGGCTGCGTAAGTTATGGCCCTTTTCGTATTCTGAAGGGACTTTGCGGTTTTGTGAGACTAGTGGGATTTGTCACATAAGATAACGGTTGAAATTATGTTTGCTCATGCCAATTAACGGACCACGTTTTAGATGTTACGATCGGGTTAATTTGGTAAGATAAGGCACTTTAGAAAATTGAACTTCATGATTTTAAAAGGAGTTCGAAGGACTGGTAAAAGCCGGTTTTTCGATTTGGGCAATGCGTCATATTGAGGATATGGACAACCCCGCATCTGGGCAGGGATCAGTCAGAGAGACGGTAATTGTCGAGCAGGCAATGCATCGCAATTTGCTTATGGCAGTGGCGATAATACTTGCCATCGGTTCGCTCTTCACATGGGCTTACTGGCCGACGCTGGTTGATCTTGAGAAGGCCTGGGATCGTGTGCCCGACAACTCGCATGGATACATGGTCGTGCCGCTGGCGGTATTCTTTCTCTGGATTCGTCGTGATCGCTACCCGACTAAGCCCGGTACCGCGAGGTGGCTGGGAGTGATTTTGATTGTGATGAGTATGAGCGTGCGATATTTGGGGGCAAAGTACTATCTGGGTAGCGTTGACGCTTGGTCGATCATGATTTGGATCGCCGGGGTAGTTCTTTTGTTTGGTGGTCATCGGGTGCTTATCTGGGCTGCCCCTTCCATAATTTTTCTGTTTTTCATGGTTCCGCTGCCGTTTGGTGCGGAGCGGATGTTCAGCCTACCGCTTCAAAAATTGGCTACGCTGATCAGTTGCTGGACTTTGCAGTTTTTGGGTCAACCGGCCATTGCGCAAGGCAATACGATCCTTTTGGGTGAACATCAATTAGAAGTGGCACAAGCTTGCTGTGGTTTGCGGATATTCATGGGGATTATCGCTTTAGCTTTTGCTTACATAGTGATCGTACGTTGCCCCTGGTGGCAGAAGATGATCCTTGTTTTAAGTACGATTCCTATCGCGTTAATCGCAAACGCAACACGTATTGTGTTTACCGGTTTGTTGTATCAGTTGGTTTCGGGCGAGGCAGCCCAGCATTTCAGCCATGATTTGGCCGGTTGGGTGATGATTCCGTTTGCAGCCCTCCTTTTTGCAGTGGTATTGTGGTATTTGAGCCACACAGTGCAAGAGGTAGAGGACCTCGACGTCAGCAGCCTCATTGTCGGTGACGAAAAAAATGGCGATATGCAATTAAGTATAAAATCGAGTTCCAAAGAACCCCGAAAAGCTAAGTCAGTCGGAGGTGAACAGTGTCACAAATAACCAGGCGACAAATTGGAGAAGGACAACTCGCACCCCAGTCCTCGAAGAAGGGCTCTGTTGCTGTAAGCAACGAACGTTTTGTTGGTGCGAAACATGATGCGGGTATTTCTCCACGGACTATCCTTAATGCACTCCGGTTTTGGTGGAAATGGACGGTACCGGTTAGTCTTCTGTTAGCCGGCATAGCTGGTGCCACGGTATTCTATTTATTCGAACCCAAATATGAAGCAGATGCCTTGATTCAGATTCGCGAGGCGACACCATATTTGGCTTTTGCGCCTAGTCGGGAAGATGGCCAATCCGGGCGGGGATTTGTGTCAACACAAGTTGAATTATTGCGAGATCGTCTGGTTCTCGGTTCGGTCGTCAGCAAGTCTGATATTCGCAAACCACCCGAGTTGATTGACAGTCAAGATCCGATAGTGGAATTGGCCGAGTTGATATCGGTTCGAGCAGTGGGTAAGTCGGAGCTCTACAAAATCGTGTTGACCAGCAGCGATCCTGAAGCTGCCGCCGAGACGGTGAATGCGATAGTTGAAAGCTATTTCGATTTACGAGGCAAGAAAGATGCGGAAAATGTTCGTAGAACGATTGAAATTCTCGAAGAAGAGAGTAAACGGCGATTGAATAAAATTCATGACCTGCGAGAAACGTTGCGCAAATCCGCGGAGGCTGCGGGTTTAAGTGCGGGGATTATTTCGGCTGCTGAGGTAGGCGGTGTCGTACGGCATCCATTAGCCGATTTACGCGAACGGCTAAATGTGGCTGAAGTGAACAAGGAGATCTTGACGGCCAGTAAGGAAGCCGCTGAGGAAATGGTCAATAAGCCGATAGAAGTACCGGAGTCGATGATCGAGCAACGCTTGAACGTGAATATGGAAGTCAAGCGTATTGAGTCGCGCATAGGCGACCTTCGGGAGGAACAAAACGAGATGGGTATAAAACTGACTCATCCGTCGCAGTACTCGAAATACCAGCAGCTTGAAAAGGATATTGCGCGGATGGAAAAGATCCGCGACGAATATCGTTCGAAATTGAAGGACCAGATAAAAACTGAGATCGAGCAGGAGTTACGGAAGGAGCGTCACGATGTGGTTGTCAAGCTCGACAATGACTTGCAGAGTTGTGCGAAGATGGTTGAGCTTTACTCGCAGAAATATGAAAGTCAATATCAGACACTACAAGACGAGAGCGCTGAGAATATCAAACTCAAGTTCGGATGGGCTGAACTTGAGAGATCCGAGGAAGTCGTGAAACGCATATCGGACCGTACTATTGCCTTGCAGACCGAGATCAGAGCGCCGACACGTGTCTCTAAACTTCGGGAAGCTCAAGTACCGTTGGCGCCAGTGGAGGTGCTTCCGTTCAAGAATATGGCCGTAGCGATGGGGGGAGCGTTCATTTTACCCTTTGCGTTGGCGGTCTTTTGGGAACGATTGGCGCGCAGAATCTCGGGTCCGGAGCATCTCAAAAAGGATTCGCGTCTGGATATTGTGGGTGAAATATCGCGATTGCCCGTCAGAAGAGTCGGCTCTTCCGATAAACGCGTCGACGTGGCAATGCAATTATTCGAGGAGAGTGTGGATGCGCTTCGCACGAACCTCGCCCTATGTCCTGACGCCGGCGATTTGCATGTTCTGGCGGTAACGAGTGCTGCAAATAACGAGGGTAAAACCAGTGTGGCTACTCAATTAGCCAGGAGTCTCGGTCGGGCCAACAGAAAGCCGGTTTTGTTGGTGGACGGCGATCTTCGGTCTCCGGATCTGCACCATATTTTCCAGATCCCGCTTGAACCGGGATTGGCGCAAGTACTTTCCGGCGAATGCAGCTTGGAAGATGCCGTTGCCAAACAGGCGGATAAATACGTTAATGTTTTGCCGGCGGGTGTTACGAATGAGAACATTCATTCCTTGTTCGCGGCCGGGAAAATCCGGCAATTCTTCAGCGAGGCCGCCAAGAGTTATGATTTCGTGATAGTCGATACTCCGCCGGTGTTGGCTGCCGCCGAATCGTTGGTTATCGGCGCCGCGGCCGACGGTATGCTAGTTTGCGCTATGCGTGATGTGAGTCGCGGCGATCAGATGGAGAGGGTGTGTGAGCGGCTGTCCAAGGCGGGAGTGAGATCGCTTGGCACCGTTTTGAACGGGATTCCGTGCCGGCAGTATTCATACTATCACGGAAGATATCCCCAGCATGTTAGTTAGCCGGTTAGCACGAAATTATGGTCAATCACAATCCAATGCAAGACAATAGCGCCAGTCGAGAAAAACGCGGCAAGGGACGACTGAGGAGGGTAGCAAATCTCCGCTTGCTCGGGATTACGCTCATCGTGATTGCGATGATTGTACCCGTGTCGTATGCTTGGCATGCTTATCAAGTATATCGCACCTCCACCGCTTTGCTGGAGCAAGCAGATGCATTGGAACAAGAAGAGAAATGGGACGAGGCGGCCTTCTATCTGGATCGTTATCTGCAAATAGTTCCAGATGATATGCCGACGCATATTCGGCTTGCCGAGGACTACGACAAGTCCGCCATGGATCCAGTGCGAGAGCTTCATGCGAAGAAGGTGCACGAGATTCGCGAGATCGAAGCGCGCAAGCTTCGTGCGATCGAGCGGTATCAAATTGTTTTGGGTAATTTGGACGATTCATATGTTGACGACAAGTTGCGTATGAAACATCGTGTGGTGACGTTGCTGCTGGAGACTTTGCCTCCCGAATATGTAGAGGCTGGAATTCAGGCCGATGAGCTTCTCGAGGTCGACAAGGAAGACCCTGTCGCATGGCGAGCCAAGGCTTTGTCTCTTTATCATCATTATAGAAACGGGACATTGTCGAATGACATGAAATCGGTTGGTTCGGTGTTGGAGGCTTTCGAGCGTGCGGTTGCATTGAATCCCTCGGACGCCAAGCTGAGTCGAGTATTGGCAGTGATCTACAGAGAAGGTTCTAAAGAATTACTGCCCGAAAACATATCGGAGAATGAGCGCAAGAAAAAGGCTGACGAGACGATTGACGCACTGGTAGAAGCAAGTCCGGAATCGGCCGAGAGTTATCTGGTCCGTTATCAGTATCGTGTAACATACAACCAAGATGGGGCGGCAGAGGACATGCAGCGAGCGCTGGAGCTCGGTCCAGAGGATTTTAAAATTCGCGTTGCCGCCGGTGCGTTCGCGCAGATTGAGGCCCGCCGGTTACGCGCAGCCAAGAAACTATCAGAGGCTGAAGCAAAATATCAGGAAGCGGCACGGCACTACGAGCATGCAATCGAAATTGATCCGCAATCCGAGGAAGGATACGTTCGACTTGGTAGTCTTTATCAGGAACAGTCGCAGATAGACCAAGCTATTTCAACCTGGAAGCTAGGTCTAACAAGAACCAGCGAAAATAGCATTGGTTTGAATGCGATTCTTGCCGATTTGCTCTTGGAAAGCGGCCAACATGAACAGGCCGGGAAAGCCTTGGATCGTCTCGACTTGGCGTTCCGTAGCGTGCGGCACATGGTTAGAACACCTCAATTACGAAATTTAGAGGCCAGCCGGAATTTCCTCCGGGGGCGTTGGTGCGTTGCACAAGGGCAACCGGAAGAGGCGATTTCCCTGTTACGTCAGGTAACCATAGTTCCGGGAAGTCTGCCCAAGGAGATTGCGCGCACGGTAGAGGCCTGGCTTATCATGGCCAGGGTATTGGGATCGCAAGGTAAATGGGAAGAAGCCGCCGAAGCCTATGAAAAGGCGCTTGAATTACAGCCGCAGTATATTCTTGCACACAAAGAAGCGATTACGGCATGGACTGCGGCCGGTAAGCCGGAACGTGCGGCGGAAGTACAAAAAAAATTAGAGCGACTACATACTTCCAATTCGTCCGATCCGCGTCTGATAGTGGCGTTGGCCGAGTTGGCTCTGCAACGCGGCGACTATAAAGATCTTGAAAAGTGGGAGATCAAACTCAAAAAGGCCGAGGGGGATTCAGGTCAGACATGGAAGTACTACCGAGCCAGACGCCTGGTTGTACAAGCGAAAAACATACGCGATCCACTTTTCAAAAAGGCTGTTGAACTGGCGGCGAAGCTACAAGCAAAGTCACCCAAACGCACGGCCACCTTTATCCTAGCAGGTCTGATAGCCGAGCGCAAAGGTGAAACAGAAGATGCGATAGACGCGTATCAACGAGCCATGGAGTTGGGTGATCGATCTCTATTCAGCTACCAAAAACTTGTGCGTCTGTTGATCGGAACGGGGCAAGTCGAAGAGGCTCAGAAATTACTGGCAAGAATCGAGAGCAAGGTGTTGTTGTCCGATTCGCTCACTGAAGCTCAAATGGTGATTTACTCTCAACAGGGTAAGTCTGATCTGGTTCGTGATGTTGCCAGAAAGGCCATCGAAGCCCGTCCCAATGATTACAGACCGCACCAACGCATGGGGCGTCTATTGGAGTCGCAAAAGAAATTCTCAGAGGCTGAGATCGCTTATAAAAAGGCCGTAAAGTTGTCGCCAGACAACTTGACCGTATTGGGTGAGTTGTTCCGCTTCTACGTTGCCTCGAAACAAAAAGAAAAAGCCGAGCAGATACTGACGTCAATAGCTGCTAACGATAAGATCGATGAAGTACAGCGAACACTTGCGGTTGCGGAGTGCCGGCGGGTTCTGGGTGACTCGAAGGCGGCTGAAGCCGCATATCGCAAGGCGGCAAAATTGGCCGCTGAAAATCCAGTTGTTCAGGGGCACCTGGTCCGATACTTGCTGAGTCAGACAAAAAGAGAGAAGTGGGAGGAAGCTAAGGAGATTCTCGAGAGATTGGCAAAGAAAAATCCTGATTCCGCGCCGACTCAACGGGCTCTGGCCCGCGTTAAGGCATCGATGGGATTGGCAAAGGATAGAAATGAGGCGGTCAAGATTCTCGAGGCCCTTACGAAAGACCCCGATCAAACTATCGATATCGACTATCGATATCTGGCTGGATTGTATGAGAGTCAAGGCGACATTGAATCGGCTCGCAGGGAGTATCTCAAACTTGTTGATCGTGACGATGCATCGTCACGGGACATCGCCTACTATGTCAATTTTTTGCTAAGGAAAAATGCGGCAAAAGAGGCGGGAATCTGGTTGGATCGCTTGGAGAAAAAGAATCCAGACGATGCCGGTACAGCGGCGTTACGAGTACGATGGCTTCACGCTCAAGGTCGCGATGGAGAGATCGAGAAATATGTTGAGAAGATGACCGAGCGACTTCTCGATAAAGCCGGTGACAATAAAACCAAGCAGTCGTTGGTTTTTCTGGCGGTGGGCAATCTCTATGCCACTGTTGGAAAATATTCCGCAGCCGAGAAGTACTTTCGAAAACTACCGGATGATTCACCGAATAAAATTGGCGTGCTTGCTAATTCCATTGCAAAACAGGGACGTCGATTAGAGGCAGTTAAACTTTGCATAGAGGATGCAAAGAAAAATAAGACGGTTAATTCGGCGCTGGCTCTGAGTACGATCTTGTTGGTGGCGCAACCGAGCAAAGAGGAGCTCGCGCTTGCCGATCCTATACTAAGTAGTGCACTTGAAACCCACAAGGAAAACGAGACTCTACTCGCAAATATGGCAACACTTCGGGTTATACAGGGGCAGACGGATAAGGCAGTCGAGTTGTATCGAAAAGTTCTCGAAAAGCAACCTCAGGATGTCATGTCGATAAACAACCTGGCCACGTTGCTTGGTGAGAATCCGAAGACAAGAACAAATGCCTTGGAGATGATCGACAGGGCGATTGAAATAAATGGTTCACAGCCTAACATCCTTGATACGAAGGCGACAATTCTTCTGTACGAAGGCAAATTGGCCGAAGCTGTCAAGCTTCTGGAAAAAGCGACATCCACGACTGATGCGGATCCCCGATACTTTTTCCATTTGGCTTTGGCGCACCAGAAGTCCGGTAGTATGAAAAAGGCCAAAGAAGCTTATGAAAAAGCTGAAGAACGAGGGTTGAAAGACAATATTATGACTGTCAAAGATCATGATATGTTGAACCAACTTAAAAAAGATATCAATAAAAAGTGAAAAATATTAAACGCGATAGGACGATATGAAAAAAACCATATTCATAGCGATTGCCGTGCTTATTGCTTGTGGTTTGACGCTGACTTCGGGTGTGATTCAAGGGCAGCTTTCAAATCGTTGGGGTCCACCGCCCGCGATGATTACCGCCGCGGAGCAACTTAAAGGCGTACCGTCTCATTTCGGAAGCTGGAGGATTACGAGTGAAGATGATGTGGATGAGTTGACTCGGCATATGCTTCAACTAGCCGGATATGTCAATCGCAGCTACGTTGACGAAGAGACCGGGCAAGTGGTGCACGTCGCCGTGCTGCTTGGGCCGGCCGGAAGAATCTCAGTCCACACACCGGAAGTATGCTTCTCGAGCCGAGAATATAATCAGATGGATCCACGCAAGAGAGTCACGGTTAAGGCGGATAAAAATGCCGAGGAGTATGGGGAGCTTTGGCAACTTACTTTTAGATCGCGTGATGTTTCCAGGCATCAGCTGTGTGTGTATTACGGTTGGAGCAGAGGAGGACGTTGGTCGGCCTCGGAAAGTGCTCGCTGGGAATACGCCGGGTCACCATACCTTTATAAAATTCAGTTAGCGGCCCGAGTGCCTCCAGGCAAAACCGCGGAAGAATTCGATCCCTGTAAGAAATTTCTTGTCGATTTTCTTCCGGTGTTGAAACCGCATTTACAGGCACCAAGATGAAATTAGTGCGAAATAAAAAAACTGAAGATATATTACGAGATCTTAGGTACCAAATAGGCCGCGCATTGCTTTATGTGTATAGTTGTGATTTCGACAGAGTGGATTTGTGTTTGGTAAAGTGTCATACATGCTACTCATTAAATTAATGTGAAAGGGTGGCAACATGGTTGTAATGCATGGCAAAAACAAACAAGAAGAAAGGGTGAACAGGATTATTATCCGTAATCACCCCGAGTCGACGACATCGTGCGATTCAAACAGCTCTCCCTGTTCAAAATATTTTTCTTGGAAAAGCATTGTAGACTGGATACTTGGCGTTGTTCTGCTGGTTTTCTCGCTTCCGGCAATCGGAGTGTTGATGGCCATAGTTCGCTTGACGTCGTCCGGTCCGGGTTTGTTCCGCCAAGTGCGGACGGGCAAGGACGGTAAGTCCTTTACGATGTATAAGATCCGAACAATGACGAAAAATGCTGAGGAGCAGACCGGTCCCATTTGGGCCAGGATCAAAGATTCGCGAGTGACTCCCGTGGGGCGCTTTCTGCGGAAGCTGCATCTCGACGAATTACCGCAGTTGTTCAATGTTCTGAAGGGAGAGATGTCTCTGGTTGGTCCGCGTCCCGAGCGGCCGGAGTTTGTCGACATGCTGGCGGAGCAGATTTCCGGTTACAAGAACCGGTTGGCTGCCAAGCCGGGGATCACGGGTCTTGCCCAGTTGAATCTTCCGCCGGATAGCGATCTAAATAGCGTTCGTCGTAAGCTTGTGCTGGATCTGCAATACCTTCGGCAGGGAACACTCTTCCTTGATATCCGCATAATTCTTTGTACGGGATTACGCATATTCAAGTTGTCTGAGGGCATATCTTTGCGATTTTTTGGATTGGGTCGTTCTATATCCCAGGAGCAACTTGAATACCACATGCCACCGCTTGGTGAGTCTACCGGCAAACGCCTCCTCAAACTCCATGCAGCTCACGATTCTTCGATCGAGGATGAATATTCTCTCGCCTTTTCCATGAAAGTGGTTGAGTTTGTGAAACACTTGCTGCATGATGAGGAGATAGAGGGTCCAGAAATTAATCGATATATAGAAGATGCTATTCAAGGTTTCCATGACTCGGCTTTGCAGCATTCACAAAGCAATAGCGAAGTAGGCATTCACCCCGATCCGGTATCGGAGTAATAAGAGAATAACAGGCATTCTCCGCCCGCCGCAATCGAAAATCGCATCCGGATTGCCATCGAGTATCGGCATTTCCGCCGGTAGATTTGCTCTTGGAGGGATGACCAGAACTCAAATATGAAAAACGACAGGTGGTCTTTGCTGAGGAAATTATCAGGTAGTATTGCGGAAGATTCGCGAGCCACCATGGTTCTGGTAGTAGTCACTAACCTCTACCTGTTTTTTGTCATCGCTGTCTGGCTTTTACTGTGGATTGGAGCCGACAGATGGTGGTTGCCTACAATAATGGCCTATGGGCCGCGGTGGGTGTATTTGTTGCCACTGATGATACTGGTGCCCATCGTGGTGTTGCGACGTCGCTGGTTGCTGTTGGTACACCTTGCAATCTCGGGATTGATAGCAGTAGTACCTATTATGGGACTCTGTGTTCCGCTGGTTTTTTCAGAAGCTGATGAATCTACCTTGCGAATTCTTTCAGCCAATCTCACCGGAAAGCGGGTAGATGTTGATAAATTGAATTGCCTTATTGTCACCAATGAGCCGGATGTCGTGCTTTTTCAGGAATATGTGGGGGACACGTCCAAACTGGTTCCTGAGGGCTGGAATTCAGTTAACGTTGGTTCTCTGTTCGTGGCCAGTCGGTACCCCATTCGTGATCAGAAGTCAGAGACCAGTAAGCATCCGCCCAGCAAGTGGCCGCACACGAATGCTTTGAATGTTAGTATTGAAACACCAGTCGGACCTGTCGACTTTTGCAGCGTTCATCTACGTACGGCTAGGTGGGGAATTTTGCCGTTGCTTGATCGGCACACGGTGGTTGATCCTTCGCGTAAATACATTCTGAAAAGGGAAATCAACGACCGGTACCTCGAAGCGCAGGAACTATCACAGTGGTTGGAGCAGTTTTCAGATCCGTTGATAATCGCGGGCGACTTCAATATGCCGCCCGATAGCGTTATCTATAAACGGTTCTTTGGACGCTATACAAATGCGTTTTCGAAAGCGGGATTCGGATTCGGCCGGACTCGCTGGACAACTATGCGAGGTGTCACGTTTGGGATACGAATAGACCATGTTCTCACGAACGAATATTGGTTCCCTGAAAGCTGCTGGGTAGGGCCGGAGATAAACTCCGATCATCTGCCGGTATTTACCGATCTTCGGTTGCGGAAGAGATGAACTACCTGTCTCGAACTTATTATCCGTCTTTCATCGGTAAGTTGCCGTTGAGTTGGGGATTGTCTTACTCTTCAGTTCGTTCGGATGGCCGATCCGACGATTTTTTTTCATTCTCGGGCAGAGAGTCGATCCAGTCGAGATAATCTTGAATCTCGTCTAAAGTCATTCCGAGCGAAAGCGCTACATCAATTGCCTCGGTTCGTTCAAGAAACGAATCGGCATGCTCTAGGATCAACTTGGCGATTTTGTGTACCATTTGTGGCACTATGCTCGCTAAAGAGGTTGCTGAAAAGTCGGCGAGAACACGCGCGTGGTGAGGTACTTAACAGCGGCAGCAACTTCAGAGATGGAAACCTCGATGACAATAGGGGCTCCCCAACTATTTTTATTATATCTCCAAGGCAAAATTCCTACAACGGCAATGACCTCCCTATATCAGGGGGCCAACATTCGGGCATAAAAAAACTGCCAAGAAGTGTTGTGAGAGGTGTGGCTTGGTAGCTTGTACAAGAATGGGGCAACGCGACTGGTGCTGATTGCGGGTATTATCCACGATTCGCGTGGCTTTTATGGATGAATTGTGGGACTGGAGGTTTACCGCGAGTTTTCCAGATGATCGCACAAATTGGATTCTAGGCGATTGGTTCAACTACAAAGTCGTCGATAGCAATAGATGCGCCCTGTTGAAGAAAATCGACCGCGACAAGCAATCTTGAAGTGCCTCTTCTCTTGATGATCGTGCCTTCAATATTCGCAAAAGGACCACGGCGGACGCGGACCTTTTGTCCTACCTGAAGTCGCTTCTCAATCGTCAACGGACGGCCGGACATGATCAGTCGCTGTAACCGTCGCAGATCGTGCAGGAGTTGCCACTGATCGGGAACGTTGAGGACGCTTATCACGCGATTAGTTTTTATCGCCAGTAAGTATTCTTCGTCGGTACCGTAAAGAAACAAGTAGCATCCGAAAAGAGGGATCTGTGACTGCACTCTTTTACCACGGATAAGATGATCCTTGGAGACAAGCGGCAGATAGAAAGGGATACCTATGGAAAGAAGTTGACGCGCGAGAGCCTTTTCTTGTTGATGTTTGGTATGTAATACCCACCATTGACGCGTCTTCGGAAAAGGATCGGATGGTACGGACAAAGCTAAGGAGGCCTTTGGGGGTGAGCCGTCTAGTAAGTCCTCGGGAAAGTAATTTGTCACCAGCTCGGCAAATGGCATGTCAATCTCCTGGAGCAAGCGCGTCTATTGAGAGACTGGGCCATGCTCAATCAAAGTTGCGATAGTCAGAGTTGGAATTTCATCGCTCCCGCCTACATCGACTGATATCTGTGGTATTCACGCGATTCAGCCAAGTCACCGTGCTAAAACGACGGGTACTCACCCCTAAATTAATTGCTGGCCATAATACCGTCAACCGACAGAGTCGTTGAAATATTCTCCAACAGTGGCCCAATGGGGGGGGCAGGAAGGAAGGGTGGAATACAAGCCTTTGTACCACAAGAGGTTGTGGGCCGTTTGCAGAAACAAAGCAATTTGCCCACTAATGAAAAAAACTTTTGTCTAGCACGGGTTGGCTTACTCCGCTGGGCAAACAACTCGAAAGCCGACGTTATATACTCGCTGGTAAGGTTTGTATTCTAGTCTAAATGCCGAACGGGCTCGCAACGGTCGGTCGCGCCAAGAGCCACCGCGGGCAACGCGGTTTTCGTCCGACGCCAAATTGTTGCGACCGTCATCTTCTCGATAGGGATACGGTCGATATGCCGAACGCGTCCATTCCGATACATTGCCGTGCATGTCGAACAGGCCCCAGGCGTTTGGCTCGTATCTCCCTCCTGCTTCCGAAACAAAACCGCCGTCGTTGAAGAGATTGTTTCGCGGAATCCAATCGTCATACTTGGTTGCGTGTTTATGCGGCTCGCGTTGCTTTTTGTAGGGGTGGCATACGAACTCGCGCAGTGTTATATCGGCCAGGTTGGCATGGCGAGAGAAATCCGTCCCGCGCGGACCAAAGTTGAAATCAGTGTCACTGCCTGCCCGGCAGGCATATTCCCATTGTGCTTCGGTAGGCAGCGTAAACGCTTTGCCCGTTTTCCGGCTTAGCCAGCGACAGAAGTCCATCGCATTTTCCCACGATACGCGCACTACGGGTTGTTGTGGTTTGTTGACATAGAATCCGCGTACGCCGAATTGCATGGCATGCTTTGATTCAACGCGACTGTCATGCATGGGATCGAACATCGTGTATTGCGAATTTGTTACTTCCAGGCGGGCCATCCAGAACGGTTTATTGATGCTCACAAGCGAAGCGGGTCGTTCGTCGCGCTGTCCGTTCTCGTCTCCCATGATAAATTCTCCGGGCGGAATCAAAATCATTTCCAACTTTTGCCCGTCGCCCAGCTCTATCGTTTTTGATTCCGGCCCGAGAGCCGTTCGTCTGCGTCTCGCTTCTTCCGCATCAAAAGGCCACGTAGAGCATTTATGAATATTTTCGTCCGGTTTAGCCGCCGGCGTTTTTCGGGGTGCCGTGGGTTCGACCTTGCTTTTGACGGGATTCACTATTTTCTCCGGATCGAAATCCATTCCGGCGTATTGCTTTAAAAGCTCGCGTCGCCTTCTAGCGGGATGCTCCACTCGCTCCTTGCCCGCAATTTCTGTCCAAGTGCCGTGGAAGGGCGCATTCAGGTCGATCCATGTGATCAGGCGATCCCAGGCTTCGCGGTCGAGTTCAACGCCATGGTGCCCTTTTTTCAGCATCTGTATCAACTGCGTCGTGTCAGCGTGGAATTCCATGGGGGTCAACATGTGGTAGTCGCTTTCCAGTCCGGGGCGCCGCACGTACCTGTGCAACTCGGCATAGGAAGTGGAGAAATGTCCCGCGTCTTTGCCGCCAAAGTGAAAGGTACTTTTGTAGTCGGTAATGTTCTCCAATCCGCGCAGGTCGAATGCAACTGATCCGTCTTTTTGTGACTGGCCGTTGTGGCAGCCCACGCAATACTTGTCCAGCACCGGCTGTACTTCACGGCGGAAGTTGAAGCCTCGTGCGGGACCATACCAATCGTCTATTTCGACTGGTTGGCTGCGATAAGCCGCCGCCGTGAACTTGGTCGGAGGGACCGTGTTTTGGCTTTCGTGGCAGCCCACGCAGGAAACTACCTCGCCGGGCATGGCTGTAAACCAGCTACGCATCAACTGCAGGGCTTTACCTTCCTCGTCCAGCGGTTGTATGGCGATGGGGGTGTTTGCCGGCACGCGGAAAACGGCCGAACCGTCGGCCTCGACCTGGACCGTGCCCAGGATACGTTTGATGTCCCATGGGCCTTCCATTCCCACCACACCCTGGGGGCCTCCCATGCCTGGATACAAAAAGTGATAACTGACCAGTCGTAGTTTTTTTACCGTGCCGCGCGGAATATCTTTCAAGCCTTCACCGGCATATATGTCCGACAGGTACACAATTGCATCATCGCGTGTAGGATCGATTCTGTC
>JAFGTN010000048.1 GCA_016934075.1 Pirellulales bacterium | reverse complement strand
GCCGACGGCGTCGTCCGGCGGCAAAAGTCGCTGCAGTTCTCCCACCAGGATGGTTTGCGATGTACCGTCCGAAATATCGCGAAAGCTTACAGCCCTGGCGGGTGTAAATGCGCCGATTTTCACTTGAGCATCGCCATCGGCCAGGAAATACCGGCTGGGGACGAACTGATGCCCGCATTCGTGGCTGATTGTAGTGCAGCCGTTCATGCATGAATTTATGCGGCCCAGACAGCCACCGTAATCGGTGCCGCCGCCCGCATAGCCGGTGACCAGCATCCTTCGCTGGTCGCCGTCGACACTGTCACGCCGGCTGGGGCAATAAAAGGTTCCGATATCAGTGACGGCCAGAGTTTTATTGCCCAGTACGTTTGCGGCAAAATTCCAGCGGTCGAAGAGATCCTGCTGCTCGATATAAGGGAGAATACACAACATCCAACTCGTGCCATAACGACCGTTTTGCGATTCGTTAATGACGCCGTAGGGGTGGTAATAATAGTTTGTTTTCCAACTCGAATCGACAATACAGCCAAGCGGTAATGCATTACGCGAACTGACATGATTCTGTAATGCCAGCGTGATCTGTTTAACTTGATTGGCACATTTGGCTCGCCGCGCGGCCTCTCGCGCCGCCTGCACGGCCGGCAAAAGCAGGGCGATTAGAATTCCAATAATTGCAATAACCACCAAAAGTTCGACAAGCGTAAAACCTCGTATGGGGTGACGCGATAGCATAGAACTGCTCCCTTTGAAATTGCCCGGAGAAGGACGAGGTTTGATGTGTTCAAGAAGATAACTCGTCCTGGAGTACGAGTTATCTTATCAACTGGTAATAAACCACTCAAGTGGGTAGGAGACAAATTTACAGAGATTGAGAGTTTCAGATAATAGCGCGCGTTGAAAAACACATTCATGTGGATTTATAGCGATATCAACCACCGTTACACATTGCCCACCTTGTGCCTTTTGGCGACAATGGAAACGATTTTTTGTGTAACACTTTGGGCTTTCGCAAAATGGGGACATACACAGGAAACACACAATGAAAGATCTTAAAAGACGAGAATTTCTTGGCGTTTTGGGAATCGGCGTCACGGGAGCCGCCATGCCGAACGCGGCTCGGGGCGGGAAATCCGTGTCGAAATCAAACACACCGGCAAAAGCAGTTACCCCTCCAAAAGGTCGACCTTTTGTGAGTGGGCGAAAAGACGGGCGATTCGTCCAAACGCCCGGTTTCTTGCAACAGTACCTGAAGAACATGCGCCCCAAGCTGGCTTTCGATCCGGACATGAAAGCCGAGGATTTTCCCGCCTGGCGCGAAGCGGTGCGAAAGAAATTGCCCGAGGTTTTATGCTTCCCCGAAGACGTTCCACCGCAACCGCATCCCAAAAAACTTTGGAGCAAACAGCGGGATGGATATCAATTGCAAAAATGGGAGGTTTATCCGGAGCCTTGGTGTGTTGTACCGTTTTTGATGTTAGTGCCCAACGGTGTAAGTCAACAATCGCCCGCTCCGGCGGTAATGTGTTTCCCCGGTTCTACATGGAGCAAGGAATCGTTGGCCGGCGAACCCGAGTTGGATACGGGAAAACCGATACCGAAGCGCCACTGGGCAACGAACCGGCAGGCGTTGTTTTTCGTGAAAAAAGGCTTCATTAGCGTGGCCGTTGAAAACCCGGCGACAAACGAAACGGCCAGCCCCTTGCGCAACCGCAGTAGCATGTGCCCAACGGCTTTGTGGCTGGGACGAAATTATATAGGGATATCAGTTTTCCAAAAATCTTGCATTCTGGAGTGGCTGAGCAAGCTACCGATGGTGGACACCAAGCGTATTGCCGCTTGCGGTCACTCCTTAGGCTCGAATCCGGCCGATATTCTCGGCGTGCTCTATCCCGACCTGGTGAAGGCAGTGATCCACAACGACTTTCTGCTGAATTGGCAGGAGCGCGCGATTGCCTTGAATTGCTACTCTCCTCCGATTCACCATACCGTCGGGGGAATGTTTCAGTGGTTTGATCATTCCGACCTGGAAATTTCGCTGGCTCCGCGACCTCTGCTTTTTACCGAAGGTGGCCGTAAGAATCAGATCGACAAAATCCGCCGGGCATATAAACTTCTGGGCGCCGAAGATCAACTAGAAGTGTTTTATTACGCCAAGTACGCAACCCCCGAAAAGCGGCCATTCGATGATATGCCATTGCCCGAGGGTGTCACGATGGACGAATACTTTCAATACGCCAATGTCGACGCGCCCGAGCATCGCTTCCGGCCAGAGCGAGCAGTGCCTTGGCTGACGAAGGTGTTTGGAATTTAGCACGCAAGATTCTTCTACTTGCACTTTCTGAAAAAACGGCACTTAGACCTATATGAAATAGAAAAGATGTGCAGCATCTTTTCTATTTCATACGTTTTTTGTGTAGTTGGGCCGACTGCTGCAACCGGTTCATGATTCAAGACAATCGGAGCGGTTGACTGACTTGGCACGCAAAAATGTGAAAAAATGCGGATACTCCGCATCTTTTCCCATTTTTAGGTCTAAGTGCCGTTTTTTCAGAAAGTGCAGTCTTCTACCCATCAGCCTGGATAATTTCATGAACCATACTCACTCGAATCGCAAGTGAGTGGGAATAGGTAAACAGCACGACGTCCTCCCCTCGCTTGCGCTTCGGGTTAGTATTTGGTGCACAGTCTATAGTGCACGAACAATCCGCTTCAGAGCGCGAATTTATTCCGGTAAAGGCTTGGACTCGCCCTATTCTTTATTGCCATCCTCGCGTGTTAGGTTATTTTTCGTACTTATGGGTGGTATGCATATCGTTTAATGGTCGCGGAATCTCATCTACCACCAAACGGTGTCCGTTTTTTCGTACAGACAAGAATATGTGTAAAGCCTTATCATATAGAACTATATAACTGATTCTCCTAAATCAACACAGACCATCACAGCAAATTACACTCCCCCTGTGGAGGGAACTTGATGCCGCTGTAACATTATGTATAATTAACAAATAATTTTGCGCGATTGTTGCATATGAGCCGTTTATTTGATATAAATGGCATAATGAAGAATCTTCAGACAAGAACCGTTACGCGTATCGACAAGCTTGCGGAGACGCTACGTAATGACATTCACAGTCGCAATCTTCGCGAGGGCGACCTCTATCTTACGGCCGCCGAGGCCAGCCGCATGCTGGGCGTCAGCCAGGTGATGGCGAATCGGGCCATGAATGTGCTGGCCGGACGACGACTGTTGATCAGGCACCGTCGCCGCGGCAGTTTTGTCGGTCCGGCATGCAAACCAAAATCATCGCCAGCGGCTTTGCGAGTGATTCACGTGTTCAAGGGCCTTGCGAAAGATGAACGGCAATGGTCTTACGTAATCGGCGACTGCCTGCATGGCCTTCATACCGTACTGCCCGGTTATCAGGTACAGTCGAATGTCCTTCCGCGACACAATCCGGCGGAAATGGTGCGACAGATATTCGAGCAATATTCGGGCGATGGCACTTTGGCGGGGATTGTGCTCTTAAGTTGTCCAAGGGAAGTACAAGAAGCGACACAGAAACTTGTGCGCGAACATCGACTGCCGGCGGTTTCATTCGGCTCATTATATCCAAATATCACAAGTATTCCTTCGGTCGATCAGGATCAGTTTGAAACGGGAAGACTGCAAGCGAAATACATGATCGATCGCGGGCATCGCCGCATCACACTGCTGATGCGTGAATACTGGCAGCCGGGCGATAACTTGCTGGCTGAAGGGGTTAACCGAGCTTTGACCGACGCCGGCCTGAGTTACGGCGTGCTGTCGACGCGATCAATACCCGAAAATGCCGGTATCAGCAAAACCGAAATAGATCGGCTGCTATCCCTCGATAACCGACCGACCGGACTGATATGCCGTGCCGCAATTTTTGCCGAAGTAGCAATAGAGGTTGCACAAGCACGGTCGTTACGCATTCCGGAAGACCTGGATATCACCCACGATTCAAACGAAAAATACTTTCCCGCCGCCGCGGGTTTGTCGCGAGTGCGTACAAAATTTACCAGTTGCCAGGCGTTAACCCTGGTTGCCGAACTCCTGGAAAAAATTATTGACGGCAAGGACGTCAAAAAACACAACAACATCTTGCCGGTCGAACTTGTAGAGCCGGAAAATTAAGGATAAACCATGCGCAGTCTGAAACATAAGCTCAATTCCCAATTGGCGTCTCGACGAGATTTTCTTGCCCGGACGGCCAATACGGTTTCCGCATCAGCGGTTGCCGCCGGCTTGGGTATGGCGGCGGGGGTTTGCAATGGTCAAGAAAAAGACAACGGTAAAGATGCAAAGAAACAGACGCACGGCTGCCTGGACTACGGGCTATCGTTCATCTGCAATCCCTCGCCGGCAAATTCGGCCCGTTTCTGGATTGAGAGCCGCACAACCATAATTGATGATTCGAGCGGAGTTTCGCTCGAATTCTACCAATGTGCCTCCTGTAAAAGTGAGAACACGTTTGGAGAAAAGGACCTTTTTCTAGCGAACAACTACGATTTCCTGCCGATTTTCGGGGGCAAGGAGGCCGAGGATCTGCTGATCTTCCGCCGTCCGGCGCGGTTGAGTGACAGTTATCGAACCATTGTCAAATCGGAGAACGTCTGGGGGAAACCGATCCTCAAACTTCAATACGGTCAAAAAGTCAGGGTGCTCAATACCTGGGAGGATATCCGCGATGCCACGTCGGCTGCCGTACCCATTGTGAGCCGGACCGAGATCAGCAATCCCCAGACCAAACTGCGCGCGATCATCGAGTGTCCGGTGAAGACGATGAACATCGCCCATCCGAGCAAGAAGTACCAAGTAGATACTGGGCCGGTCGCTTTGGCGGATCTTACGAGCCGGCCCGAGCCTTTGATCGACTGTCTGAGCCTGGCGTTTGTGGCTTTTAACGCGCCGCACTTTGCCGATTTTGTCGTCGAACAGCCCACGGCGGTGACCGAAGGCGACAAGGAACTTTGCAAAATTTACCATTACTCTAATCCTATCAGCCTGCCGGCGAAGAATACGCTGCTTGCACTGGGGTGATTATAAGAACGGCCGAAAATGGTTTTTCGATCAAGAGGAATGAACATGCGACACACTGGATTGCCTCCGGTTTCGCCGCGGCAACGTGAAAAAGGCTTCACGTTGGTGGAGCTTCTGGTTGTGATCGCTATCATCGGCATCCTTATCGCACTTTTGCTGCCGGCCGTGCAGGCAGCCCGTGAAGCGGCTCGGCGCGCACAATGCACAAACAATGTAAAACAACTGGCTCTGGCCGTGCTGAACTACGAGAGCACCAACAACGTTTTCCCGCCGGGAGGAAGCTACGGGATATCAGGCCCGACACCCTATGGGGCTTCGTGGCTGGTGCACATATTGCCGTTCTGCGAGCAGAACGGGCTCTACGAAAGAATGGACCCGGTCGGCGAAGGTGGCTACGGGTGCTACGCCCCCGCTAATGCCAAGAACAAAGCCGCTTTGGAAAACGTGGAGTTCAACTTCATGCGATGTCCCTCGAGCCCCTTGCCCGTCAACGGGGCAGGGCACCCCACGGAATATCAGGTGGGCGACCCGACCGGTTACGGCAACAACCAGCCTTACCAGGGCTCGAATTACACGGGCATCTCGGGCGGTGGTTTGCCGACGTCGGCCGGCGGAAATTCCACACAAACCCGCGCCAAGGGGTCGTCCAACGTGGCCTCGGGATATATCTGCGACGGCGGAGTCCTGACACGTGCCGTCACACTTAAGGTGGGCAGCATCACCGACGGCTTGAGCAACACGATGGTCATCGGCGAGCAATCCGATTGGTGCATCGCGACGGACG
>JAFGTN010000501.1 GCA_016934075.1 Pirellulales bacterium | reverse complement strand
GAATGGGGTGGGAAGCCGCCGTGGCAACGTGCGCCACGTCGCCGCCAAGTTCGACCGAGCCGTAGCCGCGGTTTTTGCAACCCAGCACCTCGGGCACGAATTCCCACCATTTCTCGAAGCCCTTAGCCGGTTCGTCTTGCACCGAGAAAGCATGGTTGGCCGTGCGGATACCCACCAGCGGCTTGTGGGCCTTTAGGTAATTGCGAATCAAAGCGTACTGTTCCGGTGAAATCGCTCGGCGGCGGAAGAAGATCACCAACAGATCGGCGTCCTTGATCGTTTCCAGCCCGGGGAAACTAAAGGCCTTGGGATCGCCCGTGCCGGTGATAACCTGGCACTTGCAGCCGTACTTGTCGGTAAGCATCTTGGCGAAGACGGGCATAGTCCGCGTGGCTTCGTAGTTGTTGGGATCTTCGCTGACGAGGAAAACGATTTTAGGCGGCGCCTTAGCATCGGCGGCCTGGGCTGTCGGATTCGAAGCCCCGGCAAAAAGGGCTGCGAACAGTAAGAGGATGGAAAGGAAGGATTTCATCGCAATCGCTCCGTATGTGCGTAATGCGGGCAGGACTATTGCACCGAGCTTGTCGAGTAACAGTATATAATATCAAACTAGTGTGGTCTGGGCAAATAGGCAAGAGGGGTGGGTAAAGTGTATATATGTACACTTTATTGATTTCAAATGTTTATCACTGGGCCTGCACCAGTGCCGCGAAACCAGTGCTGCGAAGCGGTGAGAGCCTCTCGGTGGGTGCAATTGTTTCTCGACTCCTTGCATCCTTTGGACGATCAAGTTTCAGAACTTGGGCTGCTCCGCTGCAAGTTTTTCCTCTTCCACTTCAGCCGGTATCCGGCAATCCGGAACACCAGCAGCGAGGCGGCGATGAGGGGAATTTGTAGTACGAAGAACCATCGATATGTCTTGTCATCGATATAGACAAATAGCCCGTGACCGAAGAGCAGAACTACAAGCAAGGCGACAACTAGTTGCCGTCGAAAGTCCGTTAATGTCAGCCATAGGCAGATTAATGTGACGATTGTCGAGCCGATTACAAGTGTGAAAACATCTCCTGAAAGATGGTTCTCCCAGTCTCGGCAATGACGCAGGGTGATGCTCAGCAATCCCAAACAGACCGACAGGCTCGTCGTCCAGGCGAATAGCCGCGCTAGAGAGAATTGCCAAGGCAGTTTGTGTTCAGCATCACTTTGCTCGGTATCGATGACGTACAATCCCAAACCGAGAAATCGAGCTGATACCAGAATGCCCACGGTGGTTATTCCTATTGGCAGCAAAAAAAACATGGAATCTATATCTCTTCCACCGACTAGGGAAATGATCCAACTCCAACCCACGACAACTGAAACTAGAGCTGCCACTCGCCAGGGAGAAGCACGTCGGCCTAGTGCCGTCCAAACTGCCAAAAGGTTGGCTTGGCTGGTGGCCACAACAATGAGAAACAGGCGGTGACCATAATTGGGCAACTCACCTAACGACCACACCACCAACCCCACCAGAACGTGGGCAAGAATCAGTAGAGCAATGAGAACATGGCGTGTTTGCATAAACTCGATCTTACCAACAAGAAGCCTTATGGCCAAGCTGTTCCATTATTCCTAAACCGAAAAACACACAAAACCCAGTTCTCCTCTGCGTCTTGGCGTCTTTGGTGAGAATTTGAATGGATGGCAACCGGGACCGAACAGATCAGTTTTTCTCACGCAAAGGCGTCAAGACGCAAAGTATTATGAAGCTACATTGATTGGTTGTTTATGGGCGTTTGCCTTGGGTGTCGCTGGAGTTCGGTTTGCGTTGGAACACAAGGCGGAAACCGGCGGCACGTATTAAGAGTAAGGAAAGATTCAAGAGTATTGCCAGACCGCCGTAAAAAATGATGTTATCCGAGATTCGCCCTGGTTCAAACGGCCCTCTGATAAGACAGATGATGGAGCACACCGTCAAGAAAAACACAATGATACGGGTATAAAACCATCGCGTGCCTAAGACAAGCCATAGCGAAACATAGGCGGTTATGGTGATGGCTAAGAATAAGGGAAAAGCTTTTAGTAAGGAACCAACTTCTTCAGCAGACTGATCTACGCTTATTATCCATCTTGAGATGCCGAGGCAAATTGCCAAACTCGTGGTCCAAGCAAAGAGAGTGCTAAGCGAGAACTGGGATGAATGTTTTTGTGAATCCATTAAATCGATAGGTTGCGCGTCTCGTGGGCCTGTGATATTGAGACCGAAAATCCTGGCAATTCCAATCGGGGTTCCCACCAACAAGGCAAAAATGAGGAAAGTGCACTCCAGAAAAATCAGTTGAAAGTGATTGCCATCACGATGACACATTACGAATGTCCAGACTAAGATTCCGCAGACAAGGAGCACGAGCCGCAACGGTCCATATCGTCGTCCCAATACCAACCAAAACGTTAAAAGACATATCTGCCCCAACATCACGTCATAAAAGAGCAGATAACGAAGAATAATCGTTCTATTACTTTCCATGAAGAATAAGCAGGAAACCATCAAGAACAATGCTAGGTTGCCCATAACCATCACTAATAATGCAGCATATGTTTTTCGCATGTTTTGATCCTACCAGCGATGGAAGCGGGAACCAAGACTTTCTGTAATTTGCGAACGAAAAAACGCATAATTACACACTCTTCTTTCTTCTTTATACCTTGGCAGTTTAGAGAGAGGCTTCGGATTCGGGGCGACCGGTTGGTTCATGACTATTGGTTTTACGCGAAGACACGAAAACACAAAGCTAAAAGTCGCGTGAGATGGTTATTTATAGGCGTTCGGCTTGCGGGTTTGTGGGGCCGGAGTTGTGTTGGAACAAAAGACGAAACCGGCAAGCAGCTTGTTTTGTTCTTTCCCGCTCCTTCGCTCGCGTTTCTTGTTAGTGTGCTGCCCACTGCTACCACTGACGGGGGGGTGAGGTTGATCTTCCCGTCATTTGTGGACAGAATGTGGGTTGTTTATTACTTCAAAGTTCAACTATTGACATGGCCGCCATAAATCCATCGCTGCAGCCGATTCTCGCGCTGATGGGGCACCCCGTCGGTGGGAATCCTACTCAATACATGACCGAGAAGGCTTTTCTTCATCGGGAACTCGACTGGCGGTATCTGACGTTGGATGTTTCGCCCGACGAACTGCCCGACGCCTTGCGTGGCATGAAGGCCATGGGCTTTCGCGGCGGCAACCTGATCGATCCGCATAAGGAATCGGCCGTCGACTATCTGGATAGGGCAACCAAAACGGCCGAACTGACGGGTATAGTGAATCTCATCCGCCGCGACGAAGAGGATCTGGTGGGAGAGAACACCGAGGGCTTGGCTCTGATCGAGGCATTGGCCATGCGCATCAGTCTGGTCGACAAGCAGGTTTGCCTGTTGGGTGCCGGACACATGGCCCGCGCCGTGGGTGTCGAGTTGGCCCAGGCTCACGTGGGCAGCATCACCATCATTAACCGCACGCAACCCCACGCGGCGGACTTGGCCGCTTTGATTTCCGACAAGCTGAAGGTATCTGCCCAGGGTGTCGGCTGGAGCGAGCAGCACATGGTGGATCCTGAAACCGACATTTTGATTAA
Source organism: Pirellulales bacterium (assembly GCA_016934075.1). Classification (GTDB taxonomy): domain Bacteria; phylum Planctomycetota; class Planctomycetia; order Pirellulales; family Thermoguttaceae; genus JAFGTN01. The sequence continues at coordinate 14,724 of JAFGTN010000501.1, read as the reverse complement.
TGCTACCTCCATTGCCGATTCCGATCCCGACACACGTATCCCGCTGGCGCTCGATAGTCTGACGCCCGACATGCTGGTCGTCGACACGACCATCGATCCTAGCACGCTGCTGCTGGCTGCGGCCAAGGACCGTGGTTGCTCCACTCTCGACGGTGTCGAGATACTTATCGATCAGGCGGCCATCAACTTCAAGCTCTGGACCGATATCGAGGCCGATCGGACCGTGCTGCGCGAAGCCGTAGAGGAGTATTTGGAGTTGTAAGAGTAGGGTGCGTCCGCGACGCACCGTGAAAAACAAAACACGTCATTTGCAATATCCTGGTGCGTCGCGGACGTACCCTACAAAGTTTCCCTCCTCCATTCGCACCATAGGCACTTCACCATGACATCCCGCTCGCCATTTCTAAAAGCGGCCACGACCGCAGCGGTTCTCTTTCTATTTACGCTCGCATTTGCTTACCCCGTTTCGGCTGATCCGTTCGGCGTTAAGCTGACGCGGCCCGATTCACTGGCGGGTTGGGACTATGGCATGCCTGCCCCGTCCGGTTGGAGCATGGTTGATGGCGTTTTATCCGGCAGCGACAAATCGACGCCCCTGTTGTCCGGCTTCACGGCCGGAGATTTCGAACTGAGATTCAAATGGTCTGTTGGCGATGGCGGCGCCATAAGAATCCTCATGCCCAAAGTTCCCAGGGGTACCGGCTTGGAATTAGTGCTTTGCGAAGGTTCCGGTTGCGGGCGATTGAGCGAAGGCGGGAAAACATTATCTTCGGGCGGTGTGGTTCAACCGCTCACCGAAAAAGGCGCCTTGCACTCAGCCGCAATCAAAAGACGCGGCAAAAAACTATTGCTGAGTATCGATGGGAAGCAGCTTTACGAGGTAGAAATCCCCGCGGACCGATATGGCTTGGGACTGGCGATTTCCAAGGGGAACGGCAAACTGGCCGATATTCGCGGATGCGAACCACTCGGCAAACCCATGATTACCGGCAAGACGCTCCCGAACTGGGAAAGCGAAGACAAAAAAGCGTGGCGGCTCGAAGGCGAAGAGCTCGTGCTAAAACCCGACAAGTGGAAGTACCTTTGCACCAAGAAGGATTACGCCAATTTTGTGGTCAGCTTTAAATATAAGCTGCAATCTCGCGGCAACTCGGGCATGGCCATCCGCACGCCACGAGGGGGCTGGCCTTCGGGAGACGGCCTGGAATTACAAATCTACGACCGCCCCGACCTGCCCATGGATGAGCACTCGCAGATGAGTATCTACGGCAACGTTCCGCCGTTGGCTTGGTCCGACAAAGCCGGTCAGTGGAACGACGTGGTGATCAAGGCCGACGGATGGATGATATCCGCCTGGGTCAACGGCGAACTGGTCCAGCAATACAACACGTTGCATCATCCCGAACTCAAGCACCGGCACCTCAAGGGTTGGATCGGAATGCAGGACCACAAGAACTGGGTCCGTTACCGGGATTTGCGCATACTTGAAGCGCCCGACGGAACGGGCCTGGACGCTTGGAACAAGCCCAAGCCGCTTACGGCCGCCATGACCATGGTCGACCGCTTGATGAACTCGGAATCCGTTTCCAAAACTGATGGTATCACCTCGGGCGTTGTAAAAAAAACGCTCGCGCGCAAAGCCGCCAAAAACGGTAAAGCAACCGAGCAGGTGATTGCCGATCTCCGTGGCCCGGGCGCGGTGGTACGGGTCGCCTATTGGGGCCAACAGGGCCGTTTGGCATTCTACTTCGATGACGAGAAAAAGCCTAGGCTGGAATGCGCGCCCAACAAACTTTGGAAGAATGTACCTCACTTGAACAACGACATGGCACCCGTGCTTTCGTATGTGCCCTACAAGAAGTCGTTGAAAATAGTGCTCCGCGGACTGCGTGATGTGAAGAAGGGCCGCTACGTAATCGATTACGTGAATTTCCCCGCGGGCTTGCAGGTTGAGACATTCAGCGGCGCTGCCACGAGTATTCCCCGCGGTTGGCTGGAGCCGCCCCTCTATCGCCAGCACGTTATCAATTGGGGCGTTCACCGCGATTTCGATCCGCAACTTAGAGTAGTTTCCCGGAAGAAGAATATAGCTTCCGGGAAATCCGTGCAGCTTGCCAAAGTCGATGGCGCCGGGCTGGTGCGTTGGGTGAAGCTGTTAGCCGACTCCAAAACACTGAACAATGATGACCTTTGGCTTTGCGTTACTATCGACGGCGAGACTAAACCGGCCATATCGGCCCCGGCACGGTTCTGGTTTCCCGGCTTCGCCAACGGCGGCGGAAATTATTACAACTACTTGTTGGTCAGTCGCGAAGGGGCCACAAATATGCTGGCAATGCCCTTTGGAAACGGACTTTCTCTCAGTGCGGAAAACCACGGCAAAAAGACGATCGCCGATGTAGGTATCGACCTTTCGATCGAGAAGGCGACCGACAAAACACGAGCCGATATCGTCGGCCGGGCGCGTCTGAGAGGACTATTCTTGCCAGGCGGCAGCGGCTCGAACGTGATTTTCAGCCAGACAGGCAAAGGCCGCTGGGTGGGGCTGGTTTTGCAGATCCCCGAAAAAGATCCGGTCTTGGCCAAAGCAAATGTGTTTGTCGACGGAAAGGCACTCGAAGGCTACAAGAATTTGACCCTGGACGATTACCTGGGCCGTTCGGGACGCGAATATCGTAAGTGCCTCAGTGGTCGCCGCCAGGGTTTGGCCTGGCGATACATGCTCATGGCACCTGTGGATTTCCAGGAATCCATTCGTATGGAAGCCACGACCAATGAACTCTGTAAGCGATTAGCGCTGTTTTACGTAAAGAATTAGCAATTCGGGCATTAGCTGCCTGTTTCAGCAAGACTACACTTCTACCGCTTCGTCCCGATACACATTAATCGTTTCTTGCAGATGTTCGGGCAGGAAGGGCTTGGTGATGAAGTCGGCCGCGCCCTTGCGAATCGCTTCGGAGATCATGCGAGTTTGATTCAATGCGCTGACTACGATAACCTTCGCCGTGGGATTATACTCCCTGATCTGCTGTAGCGCTTCGAGTCCGTCGGTTCCAGGCATAACGATGTCCATGGTGACAACGTCGGGTTTTTTTTCCTTGTATTGAGCTACAGCTTCTGCTCCATCGACGGCTTCGCCCACTACATCCCAACCGTCATCGGCAAGTACCTCGATGATCATCCGACGCATCAGCATAGAATCGTCGACAACAAGTACGGTTTGGCTCATGAATATAACCTTCACATGAAAGTAATTAATGGTGAAGCGGACAATTACCTCACTGTGGCAAGTATAGAATACCGGATAAGACCTCGCCTTTGTGCCGATAACTGCGTAAGAGTTTTGCTTAATTGTAGCCTAGGCGAATCCGGTGCAATCGGAAGAATCGACGCAATCATGCGAAAGGCGTCATTATAATCGTCACCGACTGCATCTTAGTGGAGATAATGTCACAAGGCGAACGATGAAGCAGTGAGGAAATGCTACATTGTGGTAGAAAGACACCGCGGCAAGCTATACTTGGGTGTGAAAAAACAGGAGACGAATCATGGAACTCAACCGCAATCATTATTTCATGATCGGACTTGTGGTCCTGTTTATCGGAATCCAAGGTCGTATGATCTATTCAATAGAACTCACGCCGAAAGCTGTTAAATTCTTGGCCGAAAAAACCGGGCATCCCATGGCTGCCGCGATCAAGTCGGCCGACGACGCTAACGGATCGGGCAAGACGGTTGCACCCAGTAAGACTATAATCTTCCCCGAATACGCCGGTTGGAGTACCTTATCGATCGGCGCGGTGCTGATATTGCACGCTTTGGCCATGCCGAAAACGTGATGGATGCTACTTTCTAATTCTGCTGCGATTCAATCTGGTTATCGCGGACCACAGCCGTACCATCTTTTGCTTTCACGGCCTCGCCTGACGACGGCTTACCCAGCAGATTGTCGACAATCATGTTGGCTTTGCCGCCGACGATTTCGATAGGCCGCCAGTTTCCGGCATCTTTGCAGTCGTTGCGAATAGTGCAATCCGAAACGCGGGCAATTTCGACATTTTTCATTAGAATGCCCAAATTGTCGCAGTCGAGGATCGAGCAACCCGTGAGGTTCACGCGGCGGCACTTGTCCAGCACCAGCCCGGCCGGGGCTCGCAACACGCGGTGTATGTGCAATCCGGTGAGAGTCATGTCGTCGCAGTTTTCGAAAACAATGGCGTTGTCGCTGGACTGTTCGCTTTGGTATCGTTTATTTCTCCCAAAAACGTTCGGCCCAACGACCACATTGGAGCTGTCGCGGACACGAAGATCGTACTTGTAACCCTTCCACATAGTATTGCCGACAATACTTACTTCACGGGCTTTCTGAATGTCGATGTTGGTTTCCACGTCGCTTAGCACGTTGTTGGCGATGGTGACGTTGCCCCATGTTCGTTTGCCGGGCGAACCGTCCTTTTCTTCGGGAGATGCGCCGATGAAGCGCACATTGGCCGAGTTTGGACCGCCCGAATGCTGGATGGTGCAGCCCACGACGGCCACTTCGGCCGTGCCTGAGGGTGAATCGGCGCTGTCGATGAGTACGTTGACCACGTTGCCTTCGATGTCGCATGTGCCGATGTGCAGATTTCGTACGTTTCCGCCGCGAACGACTATGCCGCCGCCGGAATTCCAACTGATGTGACTGCCCACGACGTTGATCTGATGTAGATTACAGTCGTCTAGATAAAGTCCCACGCCGCGGTTGCGATATAGGTGGCAGTTGCTCACGATCACGTTGCGGTTGCGCGTGGCCAGGTGGATGGCGTACAGGGTATCGCGGATGGTCACCTTGTCGACAATCAGTTGGAATGTACGAACGGCTTCAATTCCCACTGCATTTTCATGCCGTCCCACGATTTCCAGCCCTTCGATTATTGGGGTGCGTGTTTTTTGAAACACGTTCGGCTTGAGAGTTTGTGGGCTGGCCGTGCCGCGGTGTGTTCCGATCAGCTTGATTGCCGGGCCCGCTCCTTCCATCATGATAGTGGCGGCACCGCTGCCGCGGATCGAAGTGAATCCCACCTTATCGAAATCTACTACGATCGTTTTGGTGATCCGGTACACACCGCGTGGAAGAAGGATGTCTCCAAGACCCGAATCGACGGCTTTTTGCAAGGCGGCCGCATCGTCGGTCTTGCCGTCGCCCCGTACGCCGAATTGGGCAACCGTTTGCAACGGCTTGGCGGCAAAGGTCTTCGGCGAGATGGTCAGAAATCCCAAAACCATCGAAACAGCGGTCGTGAATACGACGGCTTGCGAAACATAAATACCGTGTGAAAAACGATGATCTCGTCGAGCGATTTGCATGGAAAGGATCTCCGTGGAGGGAATAATTTGGATTTGGCGGGAATGTATAACAGCCGCCCCCTCGGCTGTTATATGCGGATTGCATATCTCGACCAATCTGGCCGACTCTCACATAAACCGTAACAGCGAAACACCCAAATTGCAATATTTCGCGAGGAATTAGCGTCATTTTGCCTCGAACTCGGCCGGCCATAATTCCAGACACAAAACTAAAACTGCCCGATTGAATGTAATGTACGTTTCATGGTAGAATGAATTGTTTGGAATTCCCGCCAATTCGATATTACCCGCCACCCGAAAACACCCTCTGATGCACCCATCGCCGCGGCATACTACCATGGGCAACTTCACCACGAGAACTCTTGCCCACCCGGCGATTGTTTTTCTGACGGTTTTCGCCACGCTGTTCGGCATGTTATACACAACCGCATCAGCCAGCGATTGGCCCATGTGGCGATACGACGCTCAGCGCTCGGCAACTTCTCCACATTCCCTTCCGAAAGATTTGCAGCCGGCCTGGAGTATAAAACTTCCGCCACTCGAACCCGCCTGGGAAGACATGGTCAACCAGGACCGCATGCCTTTCGATAGCATATACGAACCAATCGTGGTGGGAACGACATTGCTGGTGCCTTCGAACCGTACTGATAGTCTTACGGCGTACGATACTCGCACCGGCAAACAAAAGTGGCGGTTTTATGCCGACGGGCCTATAAGAATGGCGCCCGTCGCCTGGCGCGATCGCGTTTATTTCAGCAGTGATGACGGATATCTCTATTGCCTTGCAATTGACGACGGCCGCTTGCTATGGCGCGTGGCCGGTTGCCCCGCGGAGAATAAAGTGTTGGGCAACGGCCGATTGATCTCCGCCTGGCCGGCCCGCGGCGGGCCGGTCATATGTGACGATACAGTCTACTTCGCCGCCGGGATCTGGCCTTTCATGGGCATTTTTATTTACGCTCTCGATGCCGATAGCGGGCGGGTGCTCTGGTCGAACGAAGGATTGGGTTCGAGATATATGAACCAGCCGCACGGTGGATCGATTTCATTCGGAAGCATTGCTCCACAGGGCGCCATCGCGGCCACCGCGGACGAATTGATCATACCGGGCGGGCGCTCGGTACCCGGCTGTTTCGAACGCAAAACGGGTCGCATGAAATATTTCCACTTAAGCGGCAGTTCGGGCGCCAATCGCAAACTGGAAGGTGGATCTCAGGTTGCCGCCGCGGGCGATTTCTTCTACAACCATCGCGGTCTGGCTACTTCGATGTATGATAAAAACACGGGCCGAATGATACGAAACTGGACCGGCACGGTATATCCGGTCATCGACGGCGACAGGCTCTACATCTCCGGAAAAGATATCAGCGCTTACGATACATCCGGCTTTTCCCGGACCGCGAAGGGTCAACAGCGAGACAAATGGCGGCCGAAGAAAATGTGGGAACTCGAAACGGACGCCACCGGCGGATTGATCAAGGCCGGCAACCGTCTCTACGCGGCCGGAAAAGACAGTATCACGGCCTTCGATTTGCCCGATGGCAAGCCCGCCAAAGCTGCCTGGACAAAAAAAGTCGAAGGCAGCCCGCGGCGACTTCTGGCGGCCGACGACCGTCTCTTCGTAATTACCGACCAGGGGCATATACATGCTTTTGATGCCGAAAAAACCGCGTTTAATATAGCAGATATACCGGCGGATAAACCGGCGGATAATCCAGCGGTCGACCCGGACTTGCTGAAAAAAATCCTTGCCTCGACATCCATCAAGCCAGGCTATTGTCTGGCGTTCGGCCTCGATGACGGTCGATTGGCCGAGGCCGTGGCGCGCGACTCATCGTATCGCGTGGTTAGTGTGGAACCCAACACAGACAGCGTCCAGCGACTGCGCCGCCGTTTCGATGCTGCCGGAATTTACGGCACGAAAATTACAGTTCACCAGGGGACGCCCACCACGTTCGCCGCGCCGCCTTATCTGGCTGCCTTAACGCTCGTCGATAATCTATCGGCGGCCGACGAAGTAACGATCAAAAGCATCTACCGCTCCATGCGACCATACGGCGGCGTCGCCTGGTTCGTGGTTGGGAATGAACAGCAGCGAGAATCGCTCAAACATTTGATCGAAAAATGCAACCTGCAGGGAACTTCGATCCGAGAAAGCAACGGATATATCGTGCTTACGCGCAACGGCCCCTTGGCCGGCTCCGCCCCCTGGACGCACCAGTACGGCGACGTCGCCAACACGGCCAAGTCGAACGACCGTCTGGTAAAACTACCCCTGGGACTGCTATGGTTCGGAGGCAATCGCCACAAGGACATCCTCCCCCGCCATGGGCACGGACCGCCGGAACAAGTCATCGGTGGACGACTGTTCATCGAGGGTATCGATTCGCTTACGGCTCGCGATGTTTACACGGGCATGAACCTCTGGAAACGCTCCTTTGCCGACCTGGGCACGCTAGGTGTTTACTTCGACAAGTCGTATGATCCCAATCCCTTGTCGACCTCCTATAACCAGCGCCATATCGTGGGAGCCAAATCGCGGGGCACGAACTTCGTGGCCACGCCCGATCGCATTTATTTGATCGTAAAAAATGAATGCTTGGCGCTCGATCCGGCCACCGGCAAAACACTCGACAAGTTCGTGTTGCCCGACAACACAAAAAAAAGCAACGAGAAGCAGAAAAACGTCTGGGCCTATATCGGAGTTTATAAAGACCTCTTGATCGCCGGTGACGGATTCGTGAATTATTCCAAACAATTGGGATCCAAGCCCGACATTTGGCATAATTACGACACTTCGACCAGCCGCGGTGTCGTGGTCATGGATCGTCACAACGGCAGTGTTCTTTGGAGTTACCAGGCGCGTTTCGGTTTCCGCAACAACACCATCGTGGCCGGCGCGGACAAGCTATTCGCCATCGACGCCATGCCGGCTTCCATCAAAGATGTGCTCGGTCGCCGAGGTATGATGCCCGAGGGAAAACCCATACTTTGGGCGTTCGATATTCACACGGGCAAACCCGTCTGGTCCAGAGACGAAAAGATAACCGGGACGTGGCTGGGTTATTCCAAAGAACACGACGTGCTTTTGCAAGCCGGGCGGGCATCAAGGGACATGCTCAAGGAAGAACCCAATAAATCGATGTCCGCATATCGCGGCGCCGATGGCAAGCTGCTTTGGCGCGAACCGATCAGCCATAGCGGACCTTGTATGATCCACGGACGCACGATCCTTACAAACGGGGCCGGCGGGACGGGCAAGGCCGTCGATCTGTTGACGGGAAAGTTAAAAAACCGAAAGCACCCCCTCACTGGCCTGTCGATACCCTGGCAATTCAGCCGTTACTACGGTTGCGGCGCGGCCGTTGCCAGCGAACATCTGCTCACATTCCGTAGCGGCGCGGCCGGCTTCTACGACCTTGACGGGAACGGTGGCACCGGCAACCTGGGCGGATTCAAGTCGGGCTGCACCTCAAACCTGATCGCTGCCGACGGAGTTCTCAACGCGCCTGATTATACCCGCACCTGCACTTGTGCGTACCAGAATCAAACTTCCCTGGCTCTGGTCCACATGCCGGAAAACGAGTATTGGACATTCAATAATTATCGCTTCGATACATCTATCAAAGACGACAAGCCAGCAGTGGCCGTGAGGCGGATAGGAATCAATTTCGGCGCGCCGGGCGACCGCCGTGAGCCCGGCGGTACTCTCTGGCTCGATTATCCCAGCGTGGGCGGGCCTTCGCCGAACATTAAAATTTCAACTAAGCAAGATCCCATCGGCTTCCGCCGTCACGCACTGCGAATTAAGGGTGATGGTCCAAAGTGGGTGGCCGCTTCGGGCGTGGAGATCAGCGGCCCCATCGACCTAGAACTAGCTTCAGACAAAACCGTACGGCACTATACTGTGAGACTGTATTTCTGTGAGCCATCCGAAGCTACAAAGCCCGGCCAGAGGATTTTCGATGTCGATCTACAGGGTAAAACGGTTCTCACACAATTCGATCCACGGGCTGAAACTGGCGGTGCTTGCCGTTCGGTCGTCAAGCAGTTCAACAAAATCGAAGTTGAAAGCAAACTGACAATCGAGTTGACGCCCAAAACAAAGCTTCCCCCGGTAATCTCCGGCGTCGAACTGATCGAAGAGTCGGACGATTAGCCGACCTTGTGCTGTAATACGCATAAGTATATTGAAGCCAAGATTTCACGGTTAGAGCGGCTTTTCTTTGAGATTTTTGGTAAACTTTGCCTCTGGTGTGCGACAATGTGTTAGATGCAAGAGAGCCTGTGCACCTTACAAGCCAGCGACTTAATGCAAGAGGAACTGACGTGACTGACTGGGATGCCGTTGTGCGAGAGAATGGACCGGCAGTGTTACGAATTGCATACCGCATTCTTGGCGTGGTCGCCGATGCCGAGGACGTGACCCAAGAGGTGTTTTGCGAAGCGTGGCAAATGCACCTCTCGCAGACGGTGGTGAATTGGCCGGGATTGTTGCGACGAATGGCTGTGCTTCGTGCTCTGGATAAGTTGCGACGACGGCGTCCTAGCTCGCAACTCAGTGAGATCCACTTAGGCCATGAACGGGATGGACCAGCCCAGGTGGCCATGGCGCGAGAATTGGCGGCACAACTGCGTGATTGTATCGGCCAACTCCCGCAGCAACAGGCAGCCGTATTCTCACTTTTCTACTTCGAGCACCTTAGTCGCGAGGAGATTGCGGCTACGGTGGAAACGAGTGTCGGCGCGGTCTCAACGGCCCTTTCCAAGGCGCGGAGGACCTTGAAAACGTTGCTCTGTGAGGTGCTTTAGAGGCTTACGTCGCAACTTATGCGCACGGTGCGTGTATGTTTACAAGTCCTTTGGTTTGCGGGCGTAGCCCGCGCTGGGAGACCAGCCATGAATAAGAATGATACGTTCAACGATGGTGACCGTCTGGAATCGCCTCTGCGCGAGGCTGTCGATAGCGTGTGTGCTGATTCAATTCCGGATGAGGTCATCGAAAGCGCGGTCACTCGCGCCCTGCAACTGGCGACGCCTTCAACATGTTGCGAGGAGTCTACGCAACCACAGCGACGATCACGATACCTTACGACGCGGCGGTGGGCCATCCTGGCAGCTTGCGTGGCGACGGTGCTTGCCGTGGCTGTTTTCTGGGATAATTCGACCAACTCCGTTCTAGCGGACGTATTTAAGGAAGTGGCAAAGCAGACATGGATGCATGCCACCGGTAAGGGGCCCAATGATATTGACATCGAAATTTGGTTCTCGCCCAAGGATGGGATCGTTGCCACGCGTCAAGGGAAAGACGTAGTTTATGTCAATGTGCCGCAAGAGACGATCGAAGTTTACGAGAACGTAAAGGAAGGAACTTCCTACCTGGCAAGATTGCCGATAGAAAGCAAACAGAAGAAACTTTTCGCTTCCCAAGAGCAGAGATTTCAAGCCTTGTTTTTCGGCGATCCGATCAAGTCACTTCAAGCGGGCTCGCACGAAATCGCCAGTCACACAAAGAAAACCGTTCGCGAGGGCGATGCCACTTTCATCGAGTATCGCCTTACGTCCAAGGCCCAGCGCGATGCCAAGCCGGTGGTGACGGTTCTTCGCGTTGATCCGCAAACTAAGCTCCCCGTTTCGTGGAAGTCGATGGTTGGCGACATGCAGATATATTCATGTCGGGTAGAATATCCGACCCATGGCCCCCAAAGCGTGTATGCGATGGGCGTGCCAAAGAACGTGAAAGTCGTCGACCAGGCACTTAGCGACGATATGAAACCGATCCTAGCGGCATGGAAGACCGGTCGAACCCGATTCGATTCGTATCGGGCGGTTGTGGTCGAATCCTATTCCGCCGATCACCGCGCGGGTGGCTGGCTTATCTATCAAGTCTGGCGGAAGGGGACAAAGTGGCGGATTGAGCGGCTTCGCACGCCTCCGGACATCAAATCATTCGGGAACAAAGAAGACGTTGTCCCTGCCGACGCCGACCCGAAGACGTGGTGGCTGGCTCGTGGACAGAAGTGGGAGAAGATGCCCTTGGTCGTGTCGGACGGGACGGTAGAGATTAAACTCAACTACATCTTTGCGAAGCCCAGGCGAAAAGATCCAAATAATCCGCATTTCATGCTGATCGAATCGATGAAGCCCGAGCGCATGAACACTTTCCGCGGCCCCTCGGATGATCCACAACCGCGCGAGATCGGGTTAACACCTAATATTGAAGTCTATCCGGCCTTGAGCGGTCGGGGTGGGTGGCATTATCAGACCACGGTCGATCCGCGGCCAACGAGTGGACCCGAGGGAACGGTGCTTGTTGAGAACCTCAAGAGAAATCCTTCTGAATCACCGGGCCGGCCATGCGGGACTCGGTACTGGGCCGATCCAGCGCGTGGCTACGCTGTTAGGCAAGTACAGTATCTGAAAACTGGCCAAGCTGAGGATTCGAAGCAGGGGCTGGTCGAGATGCAGCAGTTGGCCCTTTCACCGAACGGGCTGTGGTATCCGGTCGTTGTGCGACACGTGAAAAATGTCCACAATAACGATGGGAATGTATCGGACTCCTACTCGCGATATTATCTCGACTTCGAGGCGGACATTCCAGACACGATGTTCGACGTGAATGAATGGGGTCCGATCGAGTAACCGCCGCCGCGCGGACCGCGCCCCCCCTGGTGTTGAGACCATGAAAATGCTATCTTTATTCCCCGTGACACCCTCCATCTGGTGTTACTGCTAGCTATAACATGCAAACGCTTCGGTGTCAGGCCACAAAAATACGTGAAATGGAGAAATTCAATGGCTATTTCAACTCAACAAATGTCCGATTGGTGCATGGGATTATTGGGCGAAAAACCCGAAATTAGTAAGCTGGCGCTTGAGGATTTCATTGCCGCCGCACCGGGCATGGATTCTTTGGCCGATGTGCCCAGCGGTACGCCCGTCCTTGTTCGCGGAGATGTCGACGCCAAGCCGGGCGAAAAAATCGGTGACGGCGACATTCGCCTGCGGTCAATGAAAGAAACCCTCCAGTTCGGTTGCGAGCGGGGATGGGTGCAGATCATTTTCGGTCACATCGGACGCGAGCCGGAAAAATCGCTCGATAAGGTCGCCAAGCGAATCGGCGAGATTATGGATTGTGAAGTCGATTTCATCGACGATTGGCTCGATCCGCAAACCCTCACCATCGCCGACGATGTGGCCGCGCGGATCAAAGCCGCGGCGCCGGGGGCGATTATCGTTTTGCAAAATACCCGTAAGTACGACATCGAGCGAGCCCTTTGGAAGGCCAAGCCCGACGATGTGGCCGGATTGGCCGAGTCGCTGGCGAAGATCGCCAACGAGTTCGCCGAGAAAGTCGCCAAGGTGTACGTCTCGGAGGCATTTTCGGCGGGCAATCTCGATACATCGACCTGCGTCATCCCGGCCGCCATGGATCGAGTGGCCTTGGGCAGCTACGTGGCCGACCAGTACCACGGACCGTTGAAGGACTGCCTCAAGACGCAGATGGTGATTTTCAGCGGACTGAAGATCGACAAGCTGGATAACCTCGAAGCGATGATAGGCCGTGGTTCGATCAAACGTGTATTGGCTGCCGGTTCGGTGGCCATGGCGCTGAAGAAAGCAGAGGCCGAGTTGGCCGGCGATACTTTCGATCTGGGCATGAGCGAGGATCCGGCCAACAAGGCGGAACCGTATTACATTCCTCCGGAGCGTATCGAGCAGGCCAAGAAGATGCTGAACGAGAGCGGCGAAAAGGGTATCGAGTTCGTCATGCCCATCGACTTCGTGCTCGCGGACGGCTCGATTTCCGATATCGTCGGCCCCGGTAACCAGCAGTTCGACGTGGGACCCAAATCCAGCGAACTATATGCCCAAAAGGTCGGTGAGTTTATCGACGCCCAGTCGGGGGCATCCGAACCGGCCGTCGTTTTCCATAACGGCGTTTTCGGCATGTTCGAGGATTCGCGTTTCGAACAAGGCACCAAGAACTTTGTGCCGCAGTTGAAACGAATGACCGATGCCGGTATGAAAGTCTATGTGGGCGGCGGCGAAGGAGGCAAGTCCCTGGATCGTTATGGGCAACCCGATTGGATCACCTTTTGCTTCACGGCCGGCGGCACTGTCCTCAAAGCCCTGGGCGGCAAGCAGGTCCCCTACCTTGTGGCATTGACGATGGCCGCAAAAAAATAGGTCCGATCAAACAAATCAACTGCAGCCGCTGTCATATTCTCTGTTCCGCTTACTCGGGCGCGCCGGCACGAGCCGCCCGGCACATTTCGCAGAGATCTTCGACGGCTTGGTGAAGTTCGTCTTCTGGACAATTAGCGCGGATTTTGTCTTCGACGACGGCCGCTATGGGGCTGATGGTATCAAAGCCGTAGCTTCCGGCGGCGCCTTTGAGCTGATGTGCCGAGCGACGTAGTTCTTCCCAGTCGGATTGTTCCAGCAGATTGGTAAGATTTTGTATGCGATCGGGCATTTCATCAACGAATAACTCGACAAGTTCCCCCAAATCGGGATCACTTCCTAAGGTCGAGTATATTGGCGTGGTTTTTGTGTTCTGAATTTTCATTTTTGATTCGACCTTTTCGAACCTCTCGTTGTTTGAAAGCAACCGTCGCGGCAATTTTCCATGGATTTTTGATAGACTTACGGAAAAACCGCGACCAATGAAAAAACATAGGTTAATAGCAGGATATATGGCGAAAGATTTTTCAAATCTTTTTTACAGAATTTGGTCTTAATTATCTATTCTCCGAAAATGCGAGGTTTTTTGCCTTGATGGTAATTGGCGTAATCTTTGCCGGTTGCTATGCTTTGGAAATTCTGGCGTGCTTTAAGGCCTTTCATCCCCTGAAAATCGGCGGTGCGCTTGTTCATTTAACACATTTGGCTTAACCGGTATGTCCGTTCCAAACGGTCTAGAAGATTACGAACTCTGGCGGATCTGGGTTGTCTGGTTAAAAAACAGGCGGCTTGGTCGTCGATAGCAATGCCTAGGAAAAACGTTTATGTTCCCAGTTACACACAACGTGTGTCACAACCTTTTGGTTCTACTAAAGGAGTGCCTCCAATGAACCGTCGTATCCTTCTTCCCGTGATGATCGTGGCTGCTCTAAGCATCCTGATCACCGCCTCCAGTGTCCAGGCCGGCTTATTGTTCGGCCGGTGCTGCCAGCCCGCATGTGCGCCCGCTTGTTGCGAGCCTGCCTGTGAGAAAGCCTGTGAGCCCGCTTGTTGCGAGCCTGCCTGTTGCGATTCTTGCTGCGATCCTTGCTGCGAGCCCTGCTGTGGTCCGCTGAAGCGACTTTTCGCCAAGCTGCGTGCCTGCTGCAAGCCGTGCTGCTGCGAGCCGTGCTGCTGCGAGCCTGCCTGCTG
>JAFGTN010000500.1 GCA_016934075.1 Pirellulales bacterium | reverse complement strand
ATGCCCCAGCCGTTCGAACTCACCGTGCTCCCCGCGACCAAGTCGATGGCCCTTTTGATGGATATACTCCACGACCTGAAACTATCGCCCGAGAACGTGGTCCAGGTGAAGGTGTTCATCAATCCGGTCACGTCCGCCGAGGAGGTCCTCGAGGAATTGAAGGCATTTTTTCCTGGCCACATGATGCCTCCGGTGGTATTCGTTGAATGGTTGGCGTCGGTGCCGGTGGAGATCGAGCTGATTGCGCAATTACCTCCGTCGGGCAGGCCGGCCGAACGTGTGGAATACTACAACCCGCCCCAATACCGACCATCAAACACGTTCAGCCGGGTGGCCTTGATGCGGGCCGACCGCCAGATCTACCTTTCTGGCCTGTACGCCAACGAACCGAGCCGGGGCGAGCCGCAGGCGGTCCTCCTGTTCGGCCAGCTGGCGGAAATTCTAAAGAAGACCGGCAGCGATATGCGTCACTTAGTCAAGGCCACCTATTATGTGAGTGACCATGACGCCGCCCGCTGGGTGGACCGGACGCGACCAAAAATTTTCGATCCCTTGCGGCCCCCCGCGGCATCGAAACTGACGGTCCACGGCGTCGCCCGTCCCGAACGCACGATGACGGTCGACATGATCGCCGTGGAAGCCCGCTGACAACCGCGCGATGACTCGCGGTATTGCAAGCCCATGACGCAACGCCTCTCCCGCCGTCCGATTTGCGTGCTGTATTCACCGCGTCAAAAGAATCAAACGATGCGTATTCAGAAAATGTGCAGAGCAATCGCGATCCTTACGTTAGCCATCGTGTTCTGCCAACGATAAGACCTACAATGGAGGACGAATGCGTATCGCGGCGTAAAGATCCATGGCGTTATGCGCCGCGAATTCGGTTCGGCAATCAGCGCCAACGCCGATGCGATGGCACGGATTGACTATCTTTACCTGCGCGGCGGCCGATGGCAGGATACGTAGATTATTCTTTATTCCCTTCCCTTGGTGGTCCTTTCCTTACTCTCTCCCCTCGGAGGTTGTGCAGCTTTTAACGTGTTATTAGTATTCGAGTTACTTATATTCCTGTTTTATCTACCATTTGGAAGTTGCGAAGCGACGATAGCATGGTGCTGTCGTCACTCCGTTTCTTACTATGAATCTCAGCCATAAGGTACTACATTGGCTCTGTAAATCCCTTCCGAGTTAGCACTTAAAAGTTGCACAACCTCTACGCGGCGGAGCCGCAACAAAATCGCAGTCGGTGTTCCTGTAGCCGAGTTTCTCCGAGACGGGCTTAAAGCTCTCGTAAGAAACGATATCCGATCCGACGTCGGCTTTTTATGCTATGAAACGCTCCATCTACGAAAGTTGACAAGCCCAGACCTATTTCATCATGCCGAGTGCAGCGAAGCAGCATGAATGACTCCGACACACCGAACACGAGGAAATAGAACAGGCGAAGAAATAGAACACATTAGCTGGGATGGTTTGTGAACTCAGGATATATCTTTGTAAGTTATTTGAATATAGGGTTTTACTACTATATTACCCAATACACCGCGCATTCGTAACCCGAAGCGTGAGTTTACGAACTATTCGGACTAAAAATGTTGGGTTTTCAAGGCAACTCAAGAACTATGTAACAGCTAAGTTTGGCATTGGCATATGGAAGTCTGGGCGAGCCTAGATCAGGGTACTGAGATCCAATCTCATTCCGGCGGCTGGTGGTTCTATGGTTTGTCTCACGCATAGATGAGTTTTAATCTTCGCATTACGACAATGCAGCGTTGCAGGGCCTCTATTGGCGTACTCAACTTCAGCAGAGGAAAAATACGATATTCGAATGTCTTGTCAATCGCGTATCGGGAAATTACTGTTCGTTTCAGTATTTTAATCGATTGGGATTTCTATATTGATCATTGTGGCTTTGCCAGATTCCTGGGATAATGCTCAAATCCAAATCACGATTAACGGAGAACCATCGCCATGTGGATGAAAAACTACCGCTTTCAGCGGTTAGGTGGCGGCCGACTGGAACGTATTGGGATCGGTTTCGTTTCCCGCGTCCAGATGTTGGAATTGGGCGGCCATAAGGATCGGGATGCAATGCACCTGATCCGTCGGGTGCGAAAAGAGCGCAAGTCCCTATTGACCGCGAATGAGTCGTTCCTGGTGTACTCGATCACTCGCGCTCAGGCGAAGCAGCCGGGGGTATTGGCTGAGGTCGGAGTGTTCGAGGGCGCTTCCGCGAGAATTATCTGTGAAGTCAAGGGCGATAAGGAACTCCATCTCTTCGATACGTTCGAAGGTTTGCCTAAGTCGGTTGCGCAAGATCGAGGGGTTCACCGTGAGAATCAATATGCCTGTAGCCTTGATTCGGTGCAGGAGTACCTGAAAGATTACGACGACGTCTTCCTGCATAAAGGACTCTTCCCCAACTCAACGGATGGTCTCAAGGAAATGAAGTACTCCTTCGTGCACTTCGATGTGGATCTCTACGAGAGCACTTTAAGCTGTCTGGAGTACTTTTATCCGCGCATGAACTGCGGCGGGATTATGCTCTCTCATGACTACTCGATTCTTGCCGGTGTCAAAACGGCTTTCATTGAGTTTCTAGCGGACAAGCCTGAAGGGCTCATTGAATTGCCGACGACGCAATGCATGGCCATCAAGCTATGAGGCAAGGCATTCATGAGATCTTCACTGCCGCCACCTTTGTCTATTTTCATACAGATACATGCATTGCATCTGAATCACCACGCGTGAGAGAGCGCTTTGCTTTCGACTGGCGGTTTCATTTGGATGACGTGCAGCAAGGTTAATCTCCGGACTTTAACGGCAGCCATTGGCGTGTGGTGAACGTGCCCCATGATTGGTCTGTGGAGCATCCTTTCAGTAGGCAATATGCTAGCGGCACCGGTTATTTGCCCGGCGGCATCCATATGGCATGGTCGCTGACAGTTGGTCGCTGATTGCTCCTGCGATGTGAAAGTCGACAGGCTGTTTGCTAGAACAACTTATTTTTTCTGATTGCAGGAGTGGCAACGTGGGAAACCGGTCTGGCTAATGGGCAGAAGCTCCTCTCCGAAGGTTTTCCGGCTCTCCAACACTTCGGAATTCCAACTTGACCTCGGGCTGGTCCGCCGTCGAGAATCGGCATCCAAAGCGTATGGCATGTTTCCCCGGACCGATCGTCAGCTCCGATGTGTTCAGAGTCACCTTTTCCACTTTATTCCAGCTCTTATCATAGACAGCGCCCTGTTCCTCGCCGGAGTACTTCAAGATATTTCCGGGCTGGAGTGTGACGGGAATGGCAATCTCGCCGGCGCCGTCAATTTGCAATGTCATATCGGAAACGGGTGCGCCGCCGGATACTTGGAGGATGAATTGCAGTGTTTGTTCCCCGTGGGGATTGTTCAGCTCCCAGGTGATTTCGGTTGGTTGGCCGGGTTGCACCTGCTGCGCAAGAGTATGCTTGGAGGAATCGACCGGATACAGATTCCATGCATTGGCGCCCGAGGCCTCCAGGTGGAATTCCTGACGGATATCTTGCAGGCGGCGTTTTTGGGACTCAGAGAAAGCACCGCTCATCCGAGCCGTTTCCCACGCGTGGATTGTTTGGAGAATCGCCTCGCTCATCCCATGTTCGTGGATAACACCCAGGCTGGTATGCAGGGCGAATCCGGCATCAAAACCTGCCGCCCGAGCCAGGAGCCATT
>JAFGTN010000499.1 GCA_016934075.1 Pirellulales bacterium | reverse complement strand
TGGGCGGCATCGATAAGCCGACGGACATCGAATTGCCTTTGTCGACCACTGGCGATCCTGCCTGGCTGAGCAACCATACGTACATGAGCGACGCCGTTATCGCGGCTGTCCAGCGTGCGGTGGATCTGGAATCCTACGACGTCGAAGATCTCGCCTTGGTGAGCCAATGGGTCGTGGGTCTCGACACGGCCAATGGGGCCGTGCTGAAGGCCGACAGCCTGGGAGCGGATTATATAAGCGAAGCCCCCTTTCTCGACAAATTATCGATTTGGGAATTTCCCAGCGAAGAAAACTGGCAAACGGTAGTCGATACGTTGACTTCCGCCGAAGGCGTCGACTTCTTCTATCCACTGGTGCCGCAAGACATTCAGCCGATGATGATTCCCAACGACACACTCTTCAACAACCAGTGGCATTTGCTTAACACCGGCCAGAACGGCGGCATGCCGGGCGAAGATGCAAATGTTGTGCCGGCCTGGGACCTGGTTACAGGTGAGGGCGTGTTTCTAGGTGTGATAGATGATGGCTTCCAAACCAATCACCCCGATTTGGTAGCTCATTATCAGTCGTCCTTGGATTGGGATTACGTAACAAATGACGACGATCCTTCGCCGGATTTGGATGAAGAGAATCACGGAACTGCGGTGATGGGCGTGGCCGGTGCAGTCGGTAACAACAACTTGGGCGTGAGCGGTGCTGCACCGGACGCTGATCTTGTTGGCATTCGAATCGACCTTCACGGCATCGGCGCTTTCAACGATGCGAATGAGGCCAGCGCATTATCACACGAAAACCAGATTATTGACATTTACAACAATAGTTGGGGAAGAACCGCCTATTACTACCCAACGGGCCCGCTATCCATCGCGGCTCTCGAAAACGGTATCACAAACGGCCGCGGCGGTCTGGGTAACATTTATCTTTTTGCGGCCGGAAACAGCCGCATGGAAGATGGAAATGCCAACTATTACGGTGAGCAGGCATCTCGCTACACGATTGCCGTGGCGGGAATCGGAAATACCGGTGACTATGCCGTCTACTCCAATCCCGGCGCGAATCTGTTGATTTCAACACAAACCGACGGGATTTACACCACCGACCGAACGGGTGAGGACGGTAGGAACGGATCGGGGGACATGGATCCGTTGGCAGATCTTGATTACACGTCGACATTTAACGGTACTTCCTCTGCTTGCCCCTTGGCTTCTGGCGTGGTGGCTTTGATGCTGGAAGCCAACCCCTACCTGACTTATCGCGACGTGCAAAGTATTCTGGTCAATACGGCCCGGATGAATGATCCCGCGGAGCCCGATTGGACGACAAACGGAGCCGGTTATCATATCAACCACAATTACGGCTTCGGTGCCATAGATGCCACGGCCGCGGTGAATGCGGCCTTGACCTGGCAGACTCTCAGCGAAGAGGTCTCGACCGAAAGCGGTGTAATTCCAGTCGGAGTGGTAGTTCCAGACAACGCTAATTCGTTTTTAGTTTCTGAGGCCACCTTGAACGATGCAGTGACGGATATCGAGTGGGTGGAAGTAACGGTCGATATTGATCATCCATATTCTGGTGACTTGGAAGTTATCTTGACGTCGCCCAGCGGTACACAATCAGTATTGGCGTCAGGCTCGGACCAATGGTGGATGTTTCCCGAGAACGGACTCCGCAATTGGACATTCACAACGGCTCGTCATTGGGGCGAATCTTCCGAGGGTATTTGGACCTTGCAGGTACGCGACGTGGAACCGATCGGCGAGGGTACATGGTACTCCTGGTCGATCAAGGCCTACGGCGAAAACATCTCCAACGTTACACCTCCGGAACCCACTTCTCCTGTCGGTCCGGAACTGATCTCAGTGAAGCCTAACAGCGGCAGCGCCATTACCGACGGCGATTTGTTGCATGTCGGCCCGCGGGAACTGAAATTCACCTTCAACGAGGGACAGACCATCGACGAAGCCACTCTCAGCTCCATCAAGATGATGCGCGCCGGTGGCGACGGTGTTCTCGACAACGCCAATGACGTGGTCGTCGATTACGGCTGGATCGGACTGGGCGAGCGACCCAACGAAATCGTGGTGCGTTTTGCCGAAACCTTGCCCGACGACCTCTATCGCATAACTATCGTGGGAGCCGGCGATGAACCCTTGGCAAACAGCGGAGGCATCCCCTTCCACAAGGGCGAAGACGTCAGTATTACGTTCGACCTGGATTTGGGTGCGCTGGTTACGGCCATAGTGCCGCAACCCACGTACCGCGACGCGAGCGGTAATCTTCAGCAGCATCGCGACAAGATAGTCGTCTATTTCAACAGCGACACGCTCGATAAGGACTCGGCCGAAAACGCCGATTTCTATCGTTTAACCGTGACCGGCCAGACGGCCGACACATCCGACGATGTGGAAATCGTTCCGCAATCGGTAATATACGACTCGGTTTCAAACACCGTCGAATTGACTTTCAGCGACGACCTGGCGAATCTAGGCGCGGGCGCCTTCCAATTGCGGATCGGCAATGAGTGGCGAGAGATAGGCACCAGCGCGCAAGACGCTACGACGGTGGGCGATACGTTCCTGGCGGCCACCGACCTGGGCATGTTGGGATCGGTCACCGACGCGCAAAGCATCATCATATCTTCCGAGATCGAACCCCAACCCTACGATCTCGAATGGCCCGGCGCCATCAGCGAAATCGGGCACCGCGATCTGCCCCTCAGCCTCTCGGAGAACTCTCACTACTACGAACGATATTTTGCCAAGGATGATCAGTACGGAATTACCACAATCGCGTACAACTTCCAGGATTATTACGGCAACGATCCCGCCGGGAATCCCTTGCACAACCTCATCTCCGAGCCGCAAAAAGAGCGTGCACGCGAGATCATGGAACTTTACGGCTACTATTTTGGCGTTCAGTTTATCGAAACCGCAACTTCCGGCTTGACAATCGCAACCGGCGATATGCGAGCTTTGAATCCGTTCGTGGATACAGGCCCCGGAGGCACGGTATACTTGGCCG
Organism: Pirellulales bacterium; assembly: GCA_016934075.1. GTDB lineage: Bacteria > Planctomycetota > Planctomycetia > Pirellulales > Thermoguttaceae > JAFGTN01. The sequence goes on along the minus strand of JAFGTN010000499.1, from coordinate 17,819 downwards.
GTAACGGTGTTGCGATAATGGATGCCGCGGAAGACTGGAATGAGAGTCTCTACGGCGGCGAAGAGGCAAATTGGTTTGCCACCGCCATGGAAGCCATCGGACACCTACTCGGATTGGGGTATGCCGATGACATGGACCCCACAACCATTATGGGCAGCGACTTTAACGACTTGTACAACGGCGATGCCCAGTATTATTTAACAACAAACGAGTTGGTTTATCCGGGCAATCAAGACATCGTCCACGGCCAACACATATTCCGGCCCGATAGCAACGATGTCGACATCTACAAGTTCGAGATCGAGCAGTCCGGTAAATTCAGCGCTGAAACCATAGCCGAGCGTCTGGACGATTCGAGTCTGCTGGACAGCAATCTCAAGCTTTACGACGACGCCAATAACATGATCGCCGGGAACGACGATTACTACAGCGAAGATTCCTACGTCGAGGTCTATCTGCAGCCGGGCACATATTATGTGGCCGTCAGCAGCACGGGCAACGATCAGTACGACCCGCGCGTCGCGGGCAGCGGCATTGGCGGTACCACTCAAGGCCAATACGATCTTCGCGTCACCTTCACGCCCGACGTGGGCGAACACCTGTCGGATACCACGGGAACCTGGTTTGACGGCGACGCCGACGGAGTGCCCGGCGGAGTGCATAACTTCTGGTTCAACGTGCAGCCGCTGGCCAGTACGATCTTTGTGGACAAGATCGCCGATGGCGGGATTCAGGACGGATCACTGGCCAACCCATATCGCGAGATCGATGTGGCCTTAGCCGCGGCCGGTCCCGACGACATAGTACGAATTGTAGGTAACTACGATCGTGCTTATATCGATCAAGTTGAATACGATACCGGACTTCTTTCCAACGGTTTGGCAGCGGGCGACCTCAACGGCGACGGATGGCGAGACATCGTGACCACGGTTCGCAACGAACTGGGTGACACGAACTACGTCTCGATCCTCTTCGGCGTGGGCGACGGTACTTTCTGGGCTCCGGTCAGCTATGAAGTCGGAGAAGGGCCCTTAGCGGTCGAATTAGGAGACCTCGATAGCGACGGCGATCTGGACATCATTGTTGCAAACGGCGGCGAAAACACGCTATCACGATTGGGCAATCTGGGCGACGGCACGTTCGAACGGCTGCCGAGATTGTTCGTGGGATTCGGTCCCTCGGATCTGGCCTTGGGGGACCTAAACAACGATGGTGATCTGGACATCGTCGCAGCGAACACTACCGACAACACAGTTTCGATATTGTTGAGCAACGGCATGGGCGGATTCCTCGACCAGGACGTTCATGACGTCGGCAACGCGCCTTCAGGGGTTGCTTTGGGTGATTTCGATAACAACCAGCGTCTCGATGTCATCGTAGCCAACAGCGCGGACGATACTATAAACGTCTTGCTTAACGAAGAGAACATCCGCACCAAGGAAACCGAATTCGAGGTCCAGGCGGCCATACCGGTGGGTTCCAACCCATCGGCCGTAGCCGCCGGCGACCTGACTGGAGACGGGATGGTTGATGTTGTTGTCGTTAACACGGGAGACAACAACATCTCCGTCCTATCCGGACAGGGCGACGGGACCTTCGCCACTGCAGTGGACTACGGGGTCGGCAACGCTCCGACCGACGTCAAGCTTGCCAAATTGGACAACAACGACACACTGGACGTGGTGGTAACAAACGGTGCGGACGACACGGTTTCGGTGATGTTCACCCTGCCCGACGAGTCGCTGGAAACGCCGGTCGAATACGGCGTGGGTGACGCTCCGGGATACCTCGCTCTGGCCGATATGGATAATGACGGGGTGATCGATATTCTCACGAACAACACAGACGGCGATTCGGTATCCGTTCTGATGGACCACAGAGACGCGGCTTACGAAATCGGCTTCGATCTTTTGGGTCGGCCGCTGGAAGACGGCTGGCGCATGGAAGTTCCGCAGGGCGTCACGGTAATGGTGGATGCCGGAGCCGTATTCAAACTGCGGCAGGCCAACATCGACGTGGGTAGTTCCACGCAAGGTGTCGACCGTAGCGAAGGCGCGCTTCAGGTTCTGGGTACGCCCGACCTGTCGGTATACTTCACTTCGTTCCACAACAAGTTGATGGCCCAAGACCATGCGCAATTCGACGTTCCGGCTGCCGGTGGCGATTGGGGCGGCCTGGTCTTCCGCAACAAGCTTGACTACGAAGAAAATGCAACTGCCCCCGCCGGTGAGGAAAGGACCATCCTGGAGGAAGAAGGCATCTTCCTCAACTATGTCAACCATGCCAACATCACCTACGGTGGCGGCCAGGTAGTGGTGAACTCGTCGAGCGATATCTATAGTCCATTGCACATGGAAGAAGCACGTCCCACGCTGACTTACAATACGCTCACGCAAAACGCCGACGCCGCCATGTCGGCCGATCCCAACAGCTTCGCCGACACCAAGTTCCAGAGTAACGACTTTACGGCCGACTACGACCGGGTCGGTCCGGAAATCCACGGCAACTACATCGTCGACAACAGTATCAACGGCATTTTTATTCGTGTGAATACCAACGCCGGCAAGGCCATGGACGAGTTGGAAGTCTGTGCCCGTTGGGACGATCTCGACATAGCGCACGTTGTTCTGGAAAACCTCGTTATCAGCGGTACACCCGGTGGCCCCGTATACGACGAGGCACATGACCTGCTGTTTGCGCGGCAAGACGGACGCCTGACCGTCGATCCGGGCATTCTGGTCAAACTCGACGCCACGCGAATCGAAGCCGAGATGGGCGCGCAGCTTATCGCCGAAGGCAATGAGAGCTACCCCATCGTCTTCACTTCGCTGGACGACGATCGCTATGGCATGGGCGGTACCTTTGATACCAGCAAGAATACCGAGGAAGTCATACCCGCGCCGGGCGATTGGGGAGGAATCTATTTTGCCCCCGTATCCAGCGGCAGCATCGCCAACGCTCTGTTCGCGTTTGCCGGAGGCGTGACGCCCATTGAAGGCGGTTTTGCCGGATTCAATACCATCGAAATCCATCAGGGTGACGTGCGTATCACCGACAGCGTTTTCGAATACAACACCTCCGAGGCCTCGGGCAACAACTTCCGCAACGGCCGCAACACGGCCACCGACGCATTGATTTTCGTGCGCGGCGCACAGCCGATCATCGCCGGCAATACCATGTGGAACAACGATGCAATCGCCATCAGTATCGACGCCAATTCGCTCAAAGACGAGCAGATTACCGACTGGGGACGAAGTCGCGGAGAAAACGAAGCCTATGGCGACTATCAGAACAACTGCGGGCCGATGGTCCGCGAAAACCATCTTTCCAACAACGAACTTAACGGACTCCTGGTTCGCGGTGCCACTCTCACCACTTCCAGCGTATGGGACGACACCGATATCGTCCACATCCTGCAAGACGAAATCGTGATCCCCAACCACCACACCTACAGTGGATTGCGATTGCAGAGCCAGGCCCACGAGAGCCTGGTCGTAAAACTGCAAGGTACCAATGCCGGATTCACGGCCCTGGGAACGCCCTCGGAGATAGAAGACCGCGTGGGCGGCACGCTGCAGGTTATCGGCGCCGCCGGATTCCCGGTGGTATTCACCTCGCTGGCCGACGACTCCTACGGAGCCGGATACGATCCCTGGGGCAACCTGCTCACGGATACCGACAACGGCACGCGCCAGCCATCCGCCGGTGATTGGCGCAGCATCAAGCTGGAACGCTATGTCAACGATCGCAACGTGGCCATCGTCACCGAGAAGGAAAAACCGGCCGGAATAGCCGACGACGTAAACTCACTTCCGGTCACCTCGCAAGAACTCGGCGCGTTGGCCTGGAGTGAGATGAGTGGCGACGATAATCTGCGACTCGGTTTCGACGTGCACGGTTTTATCCGTTCCGATGATTCCACCGACGTCGATGTCTACAGCTTCAAGGCCGAGGCCGGCGTGGAAGTCTGGTTGGATATCGATCGCACCACAATGGGGCTGGACACTGTTATCGAATTGGTCGATGCCAACGGAAACGTCTTCGCCCGATCCGATAATTCCGAAGCCGAACGCAAGGGCGAACAGGAACTCTACGGCCTGGCTCGCAGCATGGACCGCGACGCCTGGGATATCAACGACCAATACACGACCAATCCGCACGATGCCGGCATGAGAGTTGTTCTGCCCGGACCGGCCGGTCAGACGAGAACCTTCTTCGTGCGCGTCAGCAGCAAGGATGGCCAAAGCAGCGGTGGTTACCAACTGCAGGTGCGTCTCCGAGAGGCGCAAGAGTACTCCGGTTCGTACATCAACATGTCGAGCATCCACTATGCCACCAACGGCATCGAGATGCTGGGCTTGCCCACACATTCGCCACTAGTGGGTACTACAAGCGAACTGGAACCCGCCGGCACGGGCGACGGCAACGGCAGCAATAACGAGTTTGACGAGGCCCAGTATATCGGCAATCTGCTCTACTCGGATCAAAACTCTCTGCAAGTGTCCGGCAACATGGACGGCGAGGGCGACATCGACTGGTATTGCTTCGACGTCGACCTGCAGGACATCGATCCAACCGTAGGCATCCAGTGGCCGACCGTTTTCGATATCGACTACGCCGACGGCATGTCGCGCCCCGATCTGGCCCTCTGGGTCTATGAAAGCGACGGTACTTTGATTTATGCAAGTGATGACTCGAACATCATCGACGACAGGGCCGGTCCGGCGGCGGGCGCCGATACCGATGATTTAGACCGAGGCAGCCTGGGTCCATTCGATCCGTATCTAGGCACGGTGTTGTTGCCCGAGGGCGACAACATGACCTACTACGTGGCGGTGACCACGCAGGCAAGAGTGCCCACGGCCCTCGATCAAGCCAGAGCTCGCCTCGAGCCGATTACTTCGATTGTAAGAGTCGCCGAAGGTCATATGGACGAATCCCCAGGCGACGATGCGGCTGAAGACGTCATACCGGATTCACCCACAACCATACTGCAAGTGCATCCCGATGAATTCGCCCTCAACGATGTCGTGTTGTATGTCTGCACCGGTAACGATCTATACACGGTCGATCCCTATACCGGTGAGATGGAAACAGACGTTACGGCCGAAAATTTAATGCCGGATAGCGCCGGTAGTCTTGCTGCTTACTATGGCGACATCGCCATGCGTAGCGACGGACGGTTGTTCACCTTTGTCACTGACATAGTTTCCGGCGGCGACCGGGATATCTTGATGGACTATCGCCAGATCTCCACGGCAAACGACAACGGCGGCCTGCCGATTTCGAGCCAGGATACGGGCATCAACACATTCGTTATGAATGACGACTTCACAGATACGGAGGAGACCGATGAAGGTACCATCCACTTCAATGCCCTGGCCCACCAAGAAGGGGATGAGCAGTACATCTACGCCGTAGGCAACTCGGATAGTGATGGACCTTTCGTCAAAAACCTGCTCTACAAGTTCAATTCCGATGGCACCGCCATTCAAAAGGACGGTGAAGGTATAGAAGATCGTCTGCCAACGGATATCATTCCGCTTGCGTCGCTGACGACGGGCCTGGCATTGGTGGGAGTGCCTGCCACCAGTAGTATTTCGATTGACAGGGACATCACCGACGGCATGTATTTCGAGATCGAAGCGGACGACGGTACTAACAACGAGACGCGTCGTTTCGAGTTCGACCTGGGGCTCGATGTTCGCCTGGCTGAGGAAGGCGCGGCGGCCGTGCGCGACGGCGATACCTTTACACTCAATAACAAAACTTTTGAGTTCAATAGCGGCGCGGTGATTGTGGTGTCGGACTGGTCCGTTATAAATGACGGCACTACTATCACTATCAGGGATTCCCAAAACGAAACCTTGGTTTTCGAGATCGACAATAATGGCCAGATTAATGGGGCGGGCAACGAGCCGATTCTCATCGAGGGAATGATTACCAACGAAGACGTGACCACGGCGATTATAGAAGCCATCAACGACGCCGACTTTGAAGTAGACGCGGACACAAGCGAAGCCTATCCCCTGCGGATTTCGCTGGTCAACGATAACAACGTTACAATAGACACCGATCCTGGATTAACGCTGGAAGAAGTAGCTTTTAACCCCCAGCACACTGCCATCGTGTTCGAAGAAAATATGATCCCCGACGGTGACACGGAAGAAGCGTTCCTCACGTTGATTACCAACGCCGTGAATTCCGCGGGGATCGGCGTAACCGCAAGCCACTTTGCACGTCCCGACGATTTCGAGGGCGAGAGCGGACGGTTGACGTTTTTGGGCGTAACAAGTTCGACTTTCCCTGTCACTCCCACTCGTGCTTTAACGTTAGATTCAGATAGCGGGGCCGGCATAGACACCGACAGCGATTATCCTGTTGTGCTTTCAGCGTCTTCCACTGCGGAAGAAGTGGCCACTGCAATCGGCAACGCCATCAATGCTGCCTCGTTCGCCCCCGTATCACCGGAGCCGTCTGCGACAGTGACGGGAACCTTGGTGGAGCTCGAGGATATAAAAGGCATCGACACGGATAATTCCGGTCCGGTCTCAACCATTGGTGGTGGAGGTAGCGGCGGCAATATCACAGGCCTGGCGTTTTTGGACGATGTTCTATATGCGGTCGACGACGCGGGTGGGTTCTATAAAGTCAACTCCTACGACGAGTATAACTTATTCCCGATCGAAGGTGAGGACTTGCCGAATTCTCTTTTCTCCGTAAGTGGTGTCGGAGCTTCGCTTGAATTTATCGCGAAAATCGACGGCGCTCATTTCAGTGGACTCACTCTCGGTCCGCGAAACGTCGAGAACTACAAGTACGGTAATACGTTCTTCGCCACTACCATGGACGGCAAGATCTATGCCTTGGACGAAGCAGGCGTACTGCAGCCGGTGTTCCGCAATGGTGAAACGAGCATGCAGTTGGGTGGCTCCGCTGCAACCATCTCGTATACGACCGGTTTGGCATTCTCCACGCTGGACTATAACCTCTGGCACATAACGGAAAATAGAGATACAGACTCCGGGCACGGCGTCGAAGTATCACCGGATGAAACCCGCATTCCCGAGAACTTATACCGGCATGAGGGAGACACCAGCTTCTGGTTCGGCCTGGAAGAAGACGACGAGGATGTATTCTTCACCGGATGGGGCACAACAGTGGAAGTTAACAACGCCGGTGGGCACGAAACGGGCACTTACAACATGCCCGGCGGAGCTCACGGCACGTTGACAACAAACGAATTCAGCCTGGCGGGATGCGAACCCCAGGACATTCCCATGTTGTACTTCAACTACTTCCTGGAAACCGACGGGAATGTAGACTATGTCACGGATTCGGCCCGAGTTTATATCTCGCACAACGGCGCCGAGTGGACAATGCTGGCTTCGAACATCCTGACTACTCAAGAAGATTTTCCGGAATATAATGAGTACGACAGCCTACCGGATATCGGTGTCTACAATTTGGAAGACGGAACGGGTGTGTGGCGTCAGGCCAGTGTGGATTTGTCGAACTATGTTGCCGGTTTGGCCGGGCGATTCGCATCCGACGAAAGCGAGCTTACCGAAGCTCTCAGCGGCCTGCGACTCAAGTTCGAGTTCTCGACCGCCGGCAGCATGAATGTCGGTGGCATGGGTCAAATGGGTGAAATAGCAGCCGGGAAACTCAAAGAAGGTAGTTACCTCCGCGCGGCGGCGGGCAACGAAATCGTGGATGGCGACACATTCGAGTTGTTCGACATGATCGACCCGGATATTTACGGCACATTCGAGTTCGATATGGGATACTCGCTGGTCGCGAAGGATTCGGCCGGCCAACGCATCGAAGACGGCGATACTATTACCATTGGAGACGAAGACAGCGTTTTCGAATTCACAAAAGACCGCATGTACGACGGCGACAACTATCCGATCTTCATTAGCGACGGCGACTCGGCATCGGACGTGGCGGAGAAAATTGCCAACGTCGTGCAGGCGCTGGTAGACGACGATGAAAACGATTTCAATTACTATATCCAGCCGTATGTCAAGGGCAACCGGCTTTATCTTACCGGCGCCACCTACGTGGAAAATTATTCTTCCGGTCTCACACGCGAAGGTGACGCGCCCGGCACGGTGAGCGATGATAACGTGGCGGTACAAGTTTTTCCGAACATGTCCGCCAACCAAGTGGCCAATAAGATGGCGACTGTCATCGACGCGGCATTCGCGGCCCAAGACGATTCCGCATACTTCCAAACCGTAAAGGTGGATGGAGATCTCTTGCGGTTAATCGGATACGGTGCATTCATCAATCCGGACAGTGCCCTTAGCTTCTATGATATACTGCCGGGTGACGATCCCGGAGGCCCATATGATCTAACGGAAACCACGCAGTTCTACACCTACCGTCGCGGCGATGATAACAGCCATGAAGGTTTTTACATCGACGATGTGATTATCGGGTATGCCGAGCGGGGTCAGATGGTTACCGATGTTCAGTCCGACACGGGCTTCCGCGCAGTGCCCGAGCCGGCATGGAACACCGACATCCTCAACGGCCCGAACATTCTTGTAGGTCCCTACCAGTTGGAGATTCGCACGGGCACGGACTTTACGGACGAATTGGCCATTCTTCCGATCCGTTCGTTCGACACCAACGATCGTATGACGGACGCGATCACGATCGAGGCTCCGCCGGCTTGGGATCTTGTTCACGGCACAACGTTTACAATCAACGACGGCGTATATGAGCAGACCTTCCAATTCGTTGCCGAGGCCGGGGATCTGGACGGCGTCGATCCGGCCGCCAGACATATCTACTTCAACGGCTGGGAATCGGCTTCAGAGATGGCAACCAAGATCGCAAGCGCCATAAACGGCGCCGGCATGCTGCAAACCAATGCCGATTCGAACGCCGGCGGAGATCTCGTTTTCCTGGCGGATGCCGCATCGGTCGAGGGAATTTCGACATATAAGTTCGACCTGGGCGGCCAGAACGCCTCGGCCATCGAGGCGGTCGATCTCAACGGCGACGGCTTTGTTGAAGTCATTACGGCAAATTCCAACGATAACACCATATCGGTGATGCTGGGCTATCAATATGGCTTGGTCGTATGGATGGCCCCGACGTTCTTTGAAGTAGGCGGCATGCCCTCCGATCTTGGTGTCGGCGACTTGAACGGCGACTCGTTCCTGGATATCGTTACCTCCAACTATCAGGACGGCACGGTTTCGGTGCTTTTGGGTAAAGGCAATGGGGGCAAAGATATAACCGGGAACTACAATTACCCAACCTTCGATGAGCAGGTGGCATACGAAGTCGGTGCCGCGCCATCCGCTCTCGAACTGGTCGACGTCGATGGCGACGGTTTGCTGGATATCGTCACCGCCAACAAAGCGGACGATACGGTTTCTATTCTTTACGGAAACGGCGACGGCACTTTCGACCCGCAAGTTGTTTTGGGCGTGGGTCGCTCGCCGATGGACGTGGCGGTAGCCGATATCGACGGAAACTCCATGCCGGACATCGTAACCGCCAACTCCATGGACGATACGATCACGGTTCTCTACGAAGTCGGTCAAACCCGCTTCTCCTCGCAAGAAACGTTTGCCGTGGGCGGAATCCCGGTTTCGCTGGCAATCGGCGACCTCGACGGGGACGACGCTCCCGACATTGCCGTAGCCAACCGCGGCGACGGCACGGTGACGATTCTAATCAACGACGGATCCGGCGCGTTTATGCCCGATCCGACCAACATCGACGTGGGAACGGGTCCGGTTGCCCTTCGCATGGAATATCTCGACTTCGCCCTCGTCCCCGACCCCGACCATCCCGGCTCAATGATTTCCGTCCCCGAGGACAATCTCGACTTCGCCGTGGTCAATCTGGCCGAAGATATGGTTACCGTGGCTTATGGTGACGGCTTAGGTGGTTTCCCGTCCGTCACCAGTATATCCATCGCAGGCTCGAGTCCAAACGCATTGGCGTTTGCTGCTTTCGGCAACAATAATCCCCCGGATATGTTCGTAACCAGCGCCGAAACGCAGAAGTTTTACGTCAACGGGAACTCTCTCTACGGCGGATTCGCGCCACGAAGCGCCGGCTACTACGAATTCGCATACGGCACGCCCGATCTCCGCTATATCACGGGCGATAGCAATGAAGAACGCGACCAGGGCCAGATTATCATTCGCGGCAATGAAATCACCAACGTAACCGGCTGGGGTATCAAGTACGATTCCGGCACACGCGACGGCGATGGCGCCGAGCTTCCGCATCCGGGTTCTGTTATGCCCCAGGTCGAGGTCAACGAACAGCGTTTGGTGCCCGGCATCACGATTGAGAACAACATCGTGGCCTCCTTCTCCGTAGGCGGTATCCTCTTCAGCGGCGACGCCAACAACGGTAACGTTCCCACGGCGGCTGTGCCTTTCGGGCGGATATTGAACAACACGATTTACGGTGGAAGTTTGGGAATCGATGATCCGAATCCCATGGGGATAGGTATCCAGGTCAAGGATAACGCCAGTCCCACCATTCTCAACAACATCATTTCCACCACGTCGGTGGCGATCAGTGTCGACATCACTTCGATGACTACCGTGATCGGCGCCACTTCGTATCAGAACAACACCATAAACGTCACGGGCACGAGCCACGGGCAACACGATATGGTGCTGGCCGACGATGCCCCGTTATTCGTCGATGCGTCGACCGGCAACTTCTATCCGGCCGCCGGATCACCTGTGATCGACAGTGCGTTGGATTCTCTCGAGGACCGGCCGGCGTTGATTGCTGTTCGGGATCCACTAGGTATTCCCGAGTCGCCGATCCTGGCCCCTGAAAGGGACCTGCTCGGTCAGGCGCGTGCCGACGACCTTACCGTGTCACCGCCTCCGGGACTTGGTAAAAACGTCTTTAAAGATCGAGGTGCCCTCGATCGCTTGGACTTCATCGGTCCAACGGCTAGTGTCATCAATCCCATGGACAACCAGGCCGGCTTGGACAGCGACCCGGTCGACAACGACGTATTCGTGATCTACGGCAATTTCACCGAGTTCACTATCCAATTGGCGGACGTGGCCGGTGTGGGAATTGCCGATGCGACCGTGACCTCATCGAACCTTTCGATATATGTCGACGGCGATGTTGATCCGCTTATCGAAGGAAGTGATTACTTCTTCTACTACGATGCAAATATCGACCAGATCACATTGGTTCCGGCCACTGGCATCTGGGAACACGGACATAATTACGAAATCGTTTTGGATAACTCGGCCACGGGTATCCGCGACATCGCCGATAATCACTTGCGAGGCAATCGGCTCGACAAGACGGCTCGCTTCATGATTTCGGTCGGTCACATCGACTACGGCGACGCTCCCGATCCACCGTACAGAAGCTTGCTGGAGAATGACGGCGCGCGGCATTTGTTGATCGGCGGTTATTACCTGGGCGAAGGCGTGACCAGCGAGCCGGATGCCCAGTTCGCCCTCGACATCGACGAGGTTCCGCTCTGGAATGCCAGTGGCGACCAGATGGACGATGGCGTCATCTTCGGTTCGGCCCTGGTAATTAACGGTACCGTTCATCTCACGGTCACCGCCTCGCGCAACGGCGGCTATCTGGATGCGTGGATCGACTACAATGACGACGGCGACTGGGACGACGTGGGCGAGCAGATCTTCGCCAGCCAGCCGTTGGGTGAAGGTGAAAACGAACTGGAGATCGTCATACCCGCCACAGTTATCGACGATGACGGGCTGAACGATATCGTCAGTCAAGCTATAACCTTCGCCCGCTTCCGTTACAGCAGCGACGATTCCGGGTTGGAATCTTTCGGTGAAGCTCTCGATGGTGAAGTCGAGGATTACCAGGTTCACGTAGTCAACTCCTTGCTCGACTTCGGCGACGCACCAGCTCCGTACCCCACGCTCTACAACGAAGACAATGACCTCAGCGGCGCATATCACGCCGTGGGCACCGGATTGTACTTAGGCGATGCGGTCGACGACGAATTGGACGGCCAACCCAATTATACGGCCACCGGTGACGACATCGACGATCCGCTTCTCGATGACGAGGACGGTGTGGTTGCCAATAACTGGTTCGTACCAGGCCAGACCGCGAACATCACCGTGACGGCTTCCGCCCCCGGTTGGCTCAACGCTTGGATCGACTTCAACCGCGACGGCGACTGGAACGATATTGACGAAAAAATACTCGTTGCTTACCCGCTCGTTGCGGGCGAAAACGACATCAGTGTATCAGTGCCCAGTGGAGCAGTCGAAGGTGAAACCTACGCCCGATTCCGCTTCAGCAGCCAGGAGAATCTCGACCCGACCGGCCCTGCCCCGGACGGTGAAGTCGAGGACTATCAATTCCTGATTTCTTCGATGCCTTATGACTTTGGCGACGCTCCCTTGAGCTATCCAACCATGATGGAGTCGGGGCCGGCCTCATTGCTGATCGAGCAGACCGGTCCCAACAACGATCTGCTGCTGACGGCGGCAATTGGCGGAACGGAATTCAATCAGGTTGAAGTCATCATCGTCAACGAAGCGGCCAGCGGCGACGAAGCCTTCGTCGTATTCAGCGTAGCCGATAATCGCTTGACGATCGACGTAGATCCCACGGCTACAAAAGCCAATACGGTAATCGAAGCCATCGAGATCGAAGGTACCTTCATAGCTACGCTCGACAGCACGACAGATATTAACAACAACGGAACCGGTCTTGTATCGGATCTTGGCAATTTCGGCGAGACGGACGGCGCATTCGACGGCGACGGTCCCGCGGCTGCCCATCACCTGCTCGGTCAAGGCCTCTATCTAGGCCTGTTGGTCGATTCGGAAACAGATGGCCAGGCCGACCCTATGGCGTTGGGCGACGATGAAAATGGTGAAGCCGACGAAGATGGCGTTGTCTTCGGTAATCTTGTCACCGGCCAGGAAGGATCGATTACGGTCACGGCGACCTACGAGCCATCGTTCTCCGGAACCGGTTATCTCAACGCCTGGATCGACTTCGACCAGGACGGCAGATGGACGGCCAATGAGATCGTCATCTCCGCCCAGCCCCTCGTAAACGGCGAAAACGAATTGTCCATAACCATTCCGGGCGATGCCGAAGAAGGCATGACCTTTGCCCGTTTCCGCTTTAGCAGCCAACCCAACCTCTCTTTCGAGGGGATGGCGTCCGACGGTGAAGTCGAAGACTATCAGGTCGAGATTCTCCGCGGAAACGCCACGATCAGCGGCTACAAGTTCGACGACCGCAACTACGATTCGGAATGGGATCTCAACGAGCCGGGTATTGCCGGTGTAACGATATACGTCGACATCATCGAAAACGGAATCCTCGATACCGACATGTATGGAAATCCCATCGAACCCTTCGCGGTTACCATGGAAGACGATTTGTCGACCTTGGATGTCGACGAGACTGGTTACTACGAGTTCCGTGGCCTCATGGGTCAACAAGATCCCTACATCCTCCGCGAAATCGTGCAGGATGGAAAGGCCCGGCTACTGATCGATCCGGCCGGAACCAACAACGAAATCCAGCTCGTTGCCTCTCGTGCCGGAACGGATCTCAACGACGTAGAAGTGATATTCGTCGATGACGTATCGTCCGGAGCAGAAACGGCCGTTTACAACGATGACGATCCGGAAGCCAAAACATTAACAATCCACATCGACCGGTCTGCCACTACGGCGAATACCGTGATTGCGGTAATCTATGCCGAGGGAACGTTCAAGGCCTTCAGGAGCAAGGTAAGCGATCTGAATAACGACGGCACCGGTCTGGTAGATATGGTGGGTTCGGCAGGCATGACGGCAGACGGCTTGAACGATGCCTGGAAACAAACATATCCCAACGCAACGGTTACGCTTCCCGACAGTTCGTTCGGCAACTCCGACGGTTCATACACCATATTCCTTTCGGAAGCCGAGACGCTTACGGACGTCAATTTCGGCAATTTCCACCTGCCGGTCCTCTTCGTCTCGGATATAAAAGTGGCCGAGGGCGACGCGGGATATACCGATCTGGAAGTTACCATTCACCAGCAAAACTCCTTCGGAGACATGATCACGGTGGATTACTGGACCGAAAACGGCACGGCTATCACCGAGCTGCCCTATCACGATTACCAGGAAGCTACCGGTGATCTGATATTCCCGGCTCGTCCGGCTCCGGAAACACCCTGGGAGCAGGAAATCCTCACTAAGGGCTTCTCACAAGGCTCTCAGTTCCACGTCTCCGGCGACTACGTCGTCTGGCAGGGACGAGATAGCGACACCGACGATTGGGAAATCTATCTCTTCGACGGAACGTATGACGCCAACGACGACCCCACTATCATACAGTTGACCGACAACGATACCGATGACACCAATCCGTTCGTCGTGCAAACCGAAGACGGCGTACACGTTGTATGGTCACATCTGGACGAAGTGGGTGATGGTGGCGATACGGAGATCTACTTCTACGACGGAACGCAGCCCGAAGGCGTACCAATAACCAACAACGCCTATGACGATCGCGATCCTCAGGTGTCTGACTCGATCGTTGTCTGGTGGGCGACCGAGGGGATGCTCTTGGATTCGGAAATTTTCCTATACGACATCGAGGCTGCCGAAATCGATCCCGGCTATGAACCGATCAACCTCTCGGATAACGAAGAGGACGATTCCAACCCGCAAGTTTCCGGTAACAATGTCGTCTGGACGGGAATGAGGAACTATACACATGAAATCATCCTTGCCCAGTACTCCACGGATATCAACATCCCGACGACCGTAGAGCAGATCACCACCAACAACTTCATGACTGATTCCGAGCCGCAGATCGACGGCGAAAAGATCGTCTGGCAGCGTCAATTCGTCGATGGCAACAGCAATAGCTACGAAATCTTCATGTATGATATTGAAGAGGGCGGCAGTCCCGTTCGCTTGACAAATAACGCCGTTCCGGATATCTATCCGCAGATTTCCGGTGAAGACATCGTCTGGCAAGCACAGGACGAAGGCGCCGAAAGCGACTGGGAGATCATGCACTACAACACGATCGCCCAGACCGCCCCGGTCAATATCACCAACAACTCCAGATACGACAACCGTCCGCAAATTTCCGGTACGCAAGTCGTCTGGCGGGGATTCGACGTGGCCGATTGGGACGTGTACACCTATGAACTACGCGGTGAAGCCATTGTGCAAAACGTTTCCCAAAACGACGACACCGACTGGTATCCCCAAGTTTCCGGTCCGATGATCGTCTGGCGGTCCAGCGGTGAGGAAGACTCGCTGATTATTGCCCGAGCGGGAACGCCCGAAGTTACCGATACCGTGCATCTGCGGATCATCGGCGACACAAACCTCGAAGCCGACGAGAGCTTCTTCCTCAAGATCGCGGCCGCTTCCAGCGAATCGATCTTCGTTGTGGTCGACGATACGGCCGAGATAACCATCCTCAACGACGACGGCAACCTGGACTACGGTGACGCTGTCGATCCATTCTATCCGACCCTTGTGGAAAACGACGGAGCACGTCACCTGGTAGGCTCTGACATTTATCTGGGCGATGCGTCCGGTATCACTACCGGTGCGCCCGACTCCGAGGACGACGGTCTACCCAGCGAGTTCGCCGATGGCGACGACCTGCTGACCGGCGACGACGAAAAGGGAGTTGTATTCGACACCGATATTCTGCCTGGTGGCACGGTCCAGATTACGGTCACGGCCAGCGCCGACTGCATTCTCAATTCCTGGATCGATTTCAACCGCGACGGCGACTGGGACGACAGTTGGGCCGACGGGCAGGAACAAATGTTCCTCAACGAGGCTCTGGTTGCCGGCGACAACGTGCTCACCTTCCCGGTACCCGCCGGTGCCGCCTTGGGCTTCACCTATGCTCGCTTCCGCGTCAGTTCCTATGCCGATATCGGCTATACGGGCTATGTGGATGACGGCGAAGTCGAAGACTATTACGTCGAAATCACCTCGCCCGACGCTCCCGCCACCTCGACATCGTCGTTCTCGCTCGATGGCGACGACGGAGACGATACGTTCGAGTTCATTGCCGGTGACGTTCCCCAGATTATCCGCAACGGTGTGTCGCAGACACTGCCGGCCGGCGCGGTCGGAGAAATCATCATCAATGCCGGAGCGGGCCACGACACGGTCATACTCCGCGGCAACGAAGACGACGAAACCTTCGAACTGTGGACCGACCATGCCACCTTCGCTAACGGTGCTTACAGCCTGCAAGTGAACGGTAGCGAGACGATCACCGCCATTAGCGGCGGCGGTGCCGATGTGGTCATCATACACGACTCGGATGACGACGACCGCTTTGAATTGACGCCCCAGTTGGCCCAGTTGACCGGCTTGGAATTCAACCTGCGGGCTGAATCGTTCGCCAAGGTTGTGGCCGTGGCCGACGGTCAGGGCGACGACATAGTCGATCTGTACGACTCGACGGGCGCCGATACGTTCACCACGACCTTCTCTTCGGCAATAATGACCGGTGAAGGATTCGAACTGGAAGCTAACGGCTTTGAGAATGTCTACGGTCATGCTACTCCAGGCTCGACTGACAAGGCTGTGATGTATGATTCGGCATCGGGCGATACGGCCAATCTTTCGCCGACTTACGCCAAGCTTTACAACAGTTCGGTCTACAACGAAGCCGAAGGATTCGAACATGTTCGTATGCTAGCCGACGCAGGTGGTTACGACATAGCCTACCTGTTGGGCTCGGAAGGTAACGATACTCTCCAAACCGGTCCGACCTACGCCAAGATGATCGGCGACGGTTTCTACTATCGAGTCGAATCGTTCGATCGCGTCACCGTAAGATCCGAAGGTGGCCACGATACGGCCCAAATGTTCGATTCGAAGGGCGACGACACATTCGCTGCCGGTCCCACGCTCGCTTCCATGCGAGGTGATGGATACTATATTAGACTAGAAAACTTTGCCGAGGTCACCGGTTATGGCAATGCCGGCGGATTCGACTCAGCCACCTTGGATGGCTCCGCTGACGTCGACTCGTTCGTGGCCACCACGGCCTACGGCACGCTCACCGGCCAAGGATTCTCGAATCGGGCCTACGGCTTCGAGAAAGTCGAGGCCGACGGTCAAGACGGCGACGATACAGCCGTTCTCTACGACTCGATATACGGCGACGATCTAGTGGCCGCCGACAATTGGGTCAGCCTCAGTAACCAGAATCTCGACTTCGAATTCCTGGCCAGATCCTTTGCCTCGGTAGAAGTCACCTCCACCTCGGAAGGCGATAAAAAAGACGTCGACCAAAGCGTCGACTTCCTCTTCGCCAAGGGCGTGTGGGAAGACCT
Source organism: Pirellulales bacterium (assembly GCA_016934075.1). Lineage (GTDB taxonomy): Bacteria > Planctomycetota > Planctomycetia > Pirellulales > Thermoguttaceae > JAFGTN01. The sequence goes on along the minus strand of JAFGTN010000499.1, from coordinate 475 downwards.
TTTTTGAACATAATTCTTCACTTGCTGAATAAATGAAAGTCAGCGGCGTCGCCGGATATTTTATCCCGCGACGCCGCTTTTTTATTATGCAAGTGATCAACTTCACCTCCATCTCCCCATTCAGAGTGATGAATGCTGCAATTTGCCATAATATCGCTGTCGAATTGCTAATCACTTTTCCCGAAGCCAGAAAATACTTTGGCAGGCAACATATGCACCTATGGGTGGAAGGTAGGAAGGTTTCTCTCTCTGTTAGTGATAAACGAAACAACGCCATTATCCTATAACACCTGAATTACCAAGAACGAGCAGACTTTTGGCCCGGATATCGGCATTTTCCGCAAGGTTTACCATTCTTACTTAACTGACGCGACCGGCATGACCGATACTACCGTCGCAACCAGATTGCATGGACTTTGTCTCATGCGAAACGTTTGGCATTGAAAACAACTTAACGATACTTCGAAATCGTTCC
>JAFGTN010000498.1 GCA_016934075.1 Pirellulales bacterium | reverse complement strand
GTTCGGCCGCCAGTCGAATCATGAAAATGCTCGACGGTTCGCACTATGGCGTGAAGGCAACCGCCGAGGAGAAACGGCTAATGCGGTTGTGGATCGACGTGGGCGCCCCATACCCGGGCACATACGCCGCATTAGGCTGTGGTTCCATAGGCGGATATTTCGCAAACCGGCAGATCAACGTCGATACCCACTGGCCCACAACCCGCGCCGGTGCCGAGGTCGTTTCGCGACGCTGTAAATCTTGTCACAATTCGAAGGTTGACATTCTACCCAGTACTCTCGTGGACGAACGAGGCATATCCTTCTGGCGGTTCGAGCTGAGCGATCCGCGTCTGAAACTCAGCCGCCATATAGTCTTCAACTTGAGCCGTCCGGAAAAATCACTCATGCTGCTGGCACCACTGTCAAAAAGTTCCGGCGGTTTCGGGCTGTGCCGCGACAAAAAAGGAAAGGTAGTCGACGTTTTCAAGGATAGAAGTGACCCCGATTACAAAAAACTGCTGGCGATGATCGCCGCCGGCAAAGATAATCTGCAAACCATCAAACGCTTCGATATGCCTGGCTTCCGGCCCCTGCCGCAGTACGTTCGTGAAATGCGTCGTTACGGCATTCTGCCCGCTGACCACAGGGACAACGATCCGGTTGATCCATACGAGTTGGACCGTCGATATTGGAAGTCGCTTTGGTATCGCCCGCCGGTTTCGACAGAGACCTCGATGTCCGACTAGTGCTTCGTAATAATTTGCCGGCTGTGCCGCCAATTTATATCTAAGTGCCCTTGACTCGCAATTTTGCAAAAGTCCAGTAATAACTTAATTGATCGTTCTACTTTTCGTTGAGAATACAAGGGATATCAACGTATCCGCAGATCTTTCAAACGCCGCGACGATTTAAGGAAGAGGTTAGTAGTTCGGACTTGCAACCGTCGGCATTGCAGCGTTAGCGGTTTGTGATGAATGTTCGAATTGCTTTTTCACGTTCGTCAGATAAATGGCCAACGGGCGGTATGCAAGGTGCGACCACTTTCCGAACGGGACTTCAATAACCAACATGGGAACGGCGATGGCGAGGTGAAGTACATACATATAGTAAGTGGGCAAAGGAAGACCGGCCAGACGAAGCCCGTGCACGAGTATGCCTGTCAACGCGGTTAGGAACAACAGGACGAGGAATATCCAGTCGGTCGAGTGCGAATGTTTGTGAATTTCCTCCCGCCGGCGGAGGCGACTTACGATCATTTCGCCCGTTACGAACATCAGCACGCCAGTGGCGTAGTAGCCCAGTAAATCGATGGGCCGCCACTGCGAGCCGTCGGTCTGGAACCAGCGCAAAAACACCACGATCAGTAACAGCATGGTGACATATCCTGTAACCAGCAGAAGATGCTTGATCCATCGGGAAAGATTGTCACAATCTTTCCAACGCTTCTGAGTCATCGCGTGCAGAACGAGCGTCTTGAGTTCCCGCAGATATATCGAGAACGGAATCCGCGATGGAAGCCAACTGCCCATCACATAACGGTGCATGCGGAGAACGTTGGTGAACAGAAACGAACTTAGCAGTAATGCCATTACCCAGTCGCCGATCTCCACCCACACGACCGGGGCGAAAGTGTTTAGTTCCACGCGATCAGTTACCATGGGGCCATGGAAGAACACGAACAGGGCAACGACAAATGCCGCCAAAGCGGCCAGGGCGAAGACTTCCCACGTTTTCGACAGATACAATTTTTTCGACAATCCCGTCCAATCGTACTGTGCGGTGAGCCACCTCCGCAAAGTCATCATGATTTCGCCGGGATTGGCCTGTCGGGGACAGGTTTCCGAGCATTCGCCGCAGTAGTAGCACAACCACGGTTCGACGGACTCCATGAGACGGTCCTTTATGCCAAGCTGCGCATAGCGGATGGTTTTGCGGGGAAACACCGCGTCTTCACCCGAGAGCGAGCAAACGGCCGTGCAGTTGCCGCAGTTTATGCACTGCGTGATATCATCGCATCCAAAGCAGCCGATTTCTTTGTGCAAGCCGGGATCAACAGTCGTACTCATGATTTGGACTCCACTTGCTGTGAATTGTCGACGAGAGCATACTTGAAATACCCGTCGACCTGCTCGGCCTCCACTACTTTTCCGTATTTCTTCAAGCCCATTACGTACCAGAACACTTCATGCATGGGCAGCTCGAGCTGTTTGGAAATTTCGGGCACGGTTTTCGAACCTTCATCTAGTGCGGCCGTGATATTCTTGCGAATCGTATCCTGTTGCTTATTCCTATCCGTCAATTCGCGCGGCACGCCTCCCCGCCGCTCTCGAAGGACCTGGATCGCCTTTTTGCTTTTGTCTGTAGTCTCAGGTTTGACGGACATGATTTCCCTTTCCTAAGCGTATTCCTGGACCAAGGCATCGACCATAGCGTCAAATTGATTCATTTGCCAGCCGGCAACTTGTATGGCCTGATGCGGACAAACAGCCACACACATGCCACAGCCGTTGCAAAGCAGAGAATTGACCTCCGCTCGCTTCGGGCCGTTGCCTTTCGTGCCTGCGTCGACAAGAGTAATGGCTTTTTGATACTCACACACATCAACGCATTTTCCTTCGCCCTGGCACAAATTTATATCGATCTTCGCCCGGAAAGGATCCATCTCGATGTGCCCTTTACCGAGCAGTGCGGCTACTTTGGCCGCTGCGGCTGACGCGCCCGCACAACTCTCCGAAATGTCCATCGGCGCCTGGCAGGTTCCCGCCAAAAAAACGCCTCCGACGGCCATCTCGACTGGTTGCAGTTTGGGGTGGACTTCCTGGAGAAAGCCGTCAGCGCTGCGAGACAACTTCAATTGGTCGATCAGGTTATCTAGGTTGCGCGGAACCATGGCGGTTGCAAGGACCACCAGATCCGCCGGAATTTCCACTTCCTCGTCGAAGGTGAGTTTGTCCCGCACGGTCACTCGGAGCGGATAGTCGTTGCCGCCATCCGGCTTCGACACGAGCGGCATATCCTCAGGCTCGTAGCGGAGAAAAGTCACGCCCTGCCGTGTAGCTTCTTCGTAGTAAAGCTCATGATTACGGCCGTAAGTGCGGATATCACGGTACAAATCGAAGATGTTGACCGCGGGAAAACGTTCGCGAATGTCGGCGGCGGCCTGAAGGCTTGCCGTGCAGCACACTCGGGAGCAATAGTCATTTATCCTGCCGTTTGCTCCCGGTTCGTGGATACCTTCTATTTGTCGGCTACCGACGCAGTGAACCAGGCAGACGTTGCGGATCTGCCGGCCATTATATCGCAGTGCGGAGTTTGTAGTTTGATCTTCGGCCAGCAAATGTTCAAGTTGCGCAAGTGTGATGACTTCGGGGATCTCGCCGTAGCCGAACTCGCCTGTTTTCGGTTCGTAGAGTTCGAAACCGGTTGCCAGCACAATGGCTCCGCTACGGAGTTTGATATCAATTGAAACCGGTTTTTCATCGACACCGTCCACGGTTTGTCGCGCGGTCAAATGAAAATCTCCGACATAGCCCGACACTTCTTGGACTTTCGTGTTTGTATAGACATCGATATTTGGGTCATTGTTCACTTCGGCTATTAGCGAAAGGGCAAGTTCATTTCCCCTTTTACCCGTGGGATACAGCCGGGCCCATTGCATGATCTGCCCACCCAGGCTCGGCGACTGTTCCAGCAGGGCAACGGAAAAGCC
>JAFGTN010000497.1 GCA_016934075.1 Pirellulales bacterium | reverse complement strand
GCTTCATAGACGGCGTCGACGCCGGCCATTGCTCCGGTGTGCGAAGCGGCCGCCTGGGCCGACTCGGCAAAACGACCGGCTTTATAAGCAACGATGGGCTTGGTGCGTGCAAATGCGCGGGCCGCCGACATGAACTCGCGGGCTTCAGTGATGGATTCGATGTATAGAATAATAGACTGCGTCTCGGTGGCAGAGCCGAAATAGTCCATCAAATCGCTCATGGTCACGTCGAGCATGTTGCCGACAGAGACGAAGTACGAAAAACCGATACCTTCGTCGATGGCCCAGTCGAGGACCGAGGTGCATAGCGCGCCGGATTGTGAAATGAATCCAACGTGTCCTTTCTCGGGTGTGGCCGCAGCAAAGCTGGCGTTGAGGTTGATGCCCGGAACAATGATACCCAAGCAGTTGGGACCCATGATCCGCATGCCATCGAATTTGTTTTTCTCTTCGAGCACCTTACTCTCGAGCTCACGGCCTTCCTCGCCAATTTCACGGAAACCGGCCGATATGATCACCACACCGCGGGTTCCGGCTTCGCCCAATTGGCGGATCAGACCGGGGACGGTTTTCGAAGGCGTGCAAATCACCGCCAGATCGGGGGCATGCGGCAGGCTGGGGATGTCTTTATATGCCTGAATGCCTTGAACCGACTCGCGTTTGGGATTAACCGGATAGACAACGCCGCGAAATCCGGAACCGATGAGGTTGTTAAAGACTGTATAACCGACACTGGTCGTTGTATCACTGGCTCCGATGACTGCTACGCGATGGGGATCGAAAATTTTGTCAAGGTTCTGGATGCTCACTTCTTGCTCCTGCTCGGAACATTTCACCACCCGAGCAATGGTGTGGGGGGCTGGGAATTTGAACTCGCCAAGATAGGCAGGTGTCGCTTTCGGCGGGAAACTTCTCTGACAGTTTCAGAACAATGTCGTTTTGTGATGGAAAATCCAGGTCACAAAAGCATTTAGGGAGTTTTGAAACCGCTGCTATATCATTGGTCCTATCGGCAATTAGTGCCAGTTAACCAAACTACCCAGTATACAACGCTGGCAAAGTTTACGAAAGCGTTGCGGGTTAAACATTTTCAGCGATTAACCCAGGCAAAATGGAATAAAAGAAGTTGGCAGATTAGAACAATATTATTGGTTTTTCGGGCTGGAAATACTGGCTTTCAATCGTAATGCGTCCGCGAACTTTCTGTCAGTTTTAATTTTGAGACGTTGAAATAATCTGCTCATTCACTCAAATATGCGACTTTCAGGTCACATTATGTACCCCGGTAGGTATATTCGCGTAGTACGAATTCTGTGTAATACAAGACTTGACGGGTGGTCTTGTTAGCCCCGCCGCCTGCGACGGGATAGGAAGTGTCATTTTTTACGAGACCTGCATACGCACGAAGAGAAAATAACAGACCAGAATCAGTGCGATGACATACATCAACCATTTAACTTCGCCGCCGCGACCGGCGAAGATTTTTATTATAGGATAGGCGATGAAGCCCAGCGCCAATCCGTCTGAGATAGAAAAGGTCAAGGGGATGCCAATGATAATGAGAAACGAGGGCATCGATTCCGTGTAATCGGACCAGTCGATTTTCGTGACGTTACGCATCATCAAGGAGCCCACCACGACCAATGCCGGTGCGGTAATGGGAGCGTAGCTCCCGATCATAGCGATGATTGGGCTGAAAAAGAGCGTCAAAAGAAAAAGCACGGCCACGGTCACCGCGGTCAGACCGGTTCGACCACCTTGCTCCACGCCCGAGGCACTTTCGATGAAACTTGTAACCGTGCTTGTGCCCATGGCAGCACCGGCCGCCGTTCCCAACGCGTCCGACATCATCGCCTGTCGGGCACGGGGCAGCTTATCGTCTTCGATCAGATTGGCTTGCTCACTAACACCGATCAAAGTGCCCAACGTATCAAAGAGATCCATGAATAAAAAGATCAAGATGAAGGGGCACATTGTCCAGGATAGTGCTCCGATAAGATCCATTTTCAAAAAAGTAGGAGCCATCGAAGGCGGCGTGGACACCACCCGGTCGGCAATCTGCAGCCCTGTGTCGGACATCAGACGAGAATGCACAACGATATCCGCCTTGGAAATCTCCTCGGGCATGTAGGGCAGACCCACCTTCATTAGTACCGCCAGGCTGGTTGCGGCCAAGATACCCCAGACGATAGAGCCTCGAACCTTGCGGGCATACAGGCCGGCTGTAAAGAGAATGCCGAAGAAAAATACGGCCAGGTCGAGAGAGGCGAAATGCGTGTTGAGCTTCACGGCCAATTGATCGTCGGGCAGGATCAGCGACGCGTTTTTCAGCCCTATGAAAGCGATAAAAAGCCCGATGCCGATAGCTATTCCATTTCGCATGCTGCGGCTGACGGCATTGAGCAATACCTCACGAACGCCCAGCAGCGACACCAACACAAACAGCACTCCGGATATAAAAACCACACCCAGCGCGATCTGCCAGGCGGTCGTTTCGCCCGGCTGCATCGTTCCATCTGACACTTTGGATTTTATCATCGTATCGGCCGCAACAATCACCGACAGGAAGAAGAAATTTTCCCCCATGCCCGGTGCCTGGCCGATGGGATAGTTCGCGTAGAGCCCCATGATAACGGTAGCCAGCGCGGCCGCCACACATGTTGCCGTGGTAACAGCTCCGAAATCCAAGCCCGTTTCGATGCCGAACATCTTGCCCGAAAGCACACCCGGCTGGACGAATACGATGTAGGCCATCGTCAAGAAAGTAGTCAAGCCGGCCAGCAGTTCCGTGCGGACATTTGTACCGCGTTTGCTTAGTTCGAAAAAGCGATCTAGCATTTTGGCTTTAGTCAAGTGGTAGCCGAATTCGCAAGAATTCGGACTTTGTCCAGTTTCAACAAAACACTAACCCGAAGCGCAAGCGAAGGGGGAACGACGTTTTATCCTGGTTCTTGCCCTTCGCTTGCGATTCGGGTTGGTATTTTAGAACTCACCAATCACAGTCCACTACTCTTTTATTACACCACTACGACATGGGATCGGCAATTCATCCTCGACCTTGGGACCGCGACGCAGGAAACTGCTCAACCGGCCGGTGCTTTCGCCTACACGTCGCTTGGCTATGCGACGTCCTTTCATCTTTTCCTGCAGCCGCATCAGACCTTCCAGCAAGGCATCGGGCCTTGGGGGACAGCCCGGCACGTATACATCTACCGGCACGATAAGGTCTACCCCCTTGACCACATGATATCCGTGCTCGAAATATGGACCACCGCCGATGGCACAACCACCCATCGCCATGACATATTTTGGGTCGGGCATCTGTTCGTATAATCGCCGAACGCGACTGGACATTTTATAGGTAACTGTACCTGCTACGATCATCAAATCGGCTTGCCGTGGAGTTGCCCGAAAGGCGCCGGCTCCAAAGCGGTCGAGGTCGTATCGGCCAGCACCAACCGACATCATTTCGATTGCGCAGCAAGCCAAACCGAACGTCATGGGCCAAACGCTCGCCTGCTGGGCCCAATTTATCGCCCCTTCCACAGTAGTGGTAAGGACATTTTCGTCGAATCGACCTTCAATCCAGGGTTCTGTCATGTTTCTGATGGCACGAGCCGGTTCCATGCAAAAGCGATTAATATCAAACCGGGGAGTATAACCTTTGTGGGCTCGGTTCGAAATGCCTACCCCCATTTATTACGGGTTCATCTACATATTGACAAATGGGGGGCCAACCGGTGTACTAGAGTGATTACAGATGCGAACCTGCAAATTGCGCAACTAATCACTTACCATTACAAGCACATCGGTCAGGACCGCGAATCGAGGACAAATGTCTCTTCTATATCCCCGCACGGCCCTTTTTATACTTCTTGTCACGCTTGTCTGTTTTCTCACCTTGGCCGTGAATGCCTTGGGCCAACCGGACGAAACAACTCCGGGCAGTGATTCGGCAAAGGTATCAGCCACACAGGTGGATTCCGAAAAGACGCAAACCGAGCAAGACTCGCACGAGACACAAAAGCCAGCCAGTTGGATCGATCGGTTCGATGGTTTATTTGGTGAATGGGTTGTTGGCCCGTTATATAGTGTCCTCTTTTTCAGTTTTTGGACTGAAAAGTGGATTGGTTGCGAGATACCAATAGTGGTAGCCTGGCTCTTTTTCGGCGCGGTGTTCTTCACGATCCGCATGAAGTTCATAAATATCCGTGCGTTCTGGCATGCCATCTGTGTAACCAAGGGCGACTTCGACGATCCCAACGACGCCGGCGAAGTATCGCACTTCCAGGCCTTGGCCTCGGCCCTTTCGGCCACCGTGGGCCTTGGCAACATCGCCGGCGTGGCAATTGCCGTGGGAACCGGCGGACCTGGCGCCATTTTCTGGTTAATACTGACTGGTATCTTCGGCATGAGCCTGAAATTTTCCGAATGCACCCTCGGACAGTTATACCGCAAGGTCGACCGCGACGGTACGGTTTCGGGTGGCCCCATGCATTACCTCCGTGACGGGCTGGCCGATGTGGGCTTTCGCCGCACGGGTGCGGTTCTGGCAACGCTGTTCGCCATAGTCTGCATGGGGGGGTCTTTTGGAGGCGGGTGTGTGTTTCAGGTATCTCAATCGCTCGAAGCGCTTCGCACCAAAGTTACTTTCATTGACAACTACCCCTGGGTTTTCGGCCTTGTTTTGGCATTCGTAGTGGGAATCGTAATCATCGGCGGCATCCGTCGTATCGCCGCCACTGCCGAAAAGATCGTGCCATTTATGTGCACTATATACGTCCTGGCCGCAATCTACATCCTTT
>JAFGTN010000496.1 GCA_016934075.1 Pirellulales bacterium | reverse complement strand
GTGCGATTCCACTTGAGGCGCTAAGATTGGGCTGCGCGTCAACAGCCCTTGACTTGAACCCTGTTGCTCATCTCGTCGAACAATGCACGCTTATGTTTCCTCACTTGCATGCGCGTGCCGACGAATCTGCACGTGGGATCGCTGGCCCCAAAGACTCTTCTGGCCGCTCTACCTGGGGAGGCCTCTCAAAAGAAATTGAGTACTGGGCAGCATGGGTTCAACGACGTGCATTTGAGCTGGTCGGTGATCTTTATCCACCACTACCGGAAAAGAAGTCCAAGGCATCCCCCAAGCAGCAAGACGTGCAGCGGAGTCTTTCGGGGCTTCAAGCCGATGGTCTTCCGCCAGGACACCTCTCACCACTTGCGTACCTGTGGACACGAACTGTGCGATGCAAAAACCCTGGCTGCGGGGCGAACGTCCCGCTGTTCCGGTACACCTGGCTCCGCAAGAAAAAAGGAAGTTTCGCGGCCCTTGAAGTTACGGCGTCGAAACGTCGAAAAACTATTGAATTTAGGGTGAAGGAATCATCGTCACAAGCAGGTTTGGGATTCGATCCAACTTGCTACTCGAAGGCAGGCAATGCGACTTGCCCATTTTGCGGGACGGTCGCAGATAGTGACTATGTAAAGGCGATGGCTTGCGACAAAAAACTAGGAATCACGCTGATGGCTGTGGCATGCGGTCGCCCTGGCACACGCGGAAAACAATACCTGGTCACAAATGATGATCTTTTTGTATGTCCCGCTGACAAGGACATTTCTAGTCGAATCGACTCGATGATCGCCAAGTTCAATCTGCCACCATTTACTGAATCGATTGAGGCAAATCCTCGTTCGATGGATGTGCACAATATTGGAATGACAAAGTGGGCTGACATTTACACTCCACGGCAAATCGCAGCGATGTTCGCTTTTTGCGCGGCTGTGAGAGAAGCCTCCGACGAAGCGCGGAGACTATATGGTTGCCGTGACAAAGCGTTAGCGGTCTGCTCTTATCTTGCGTTGGCCTTGGATAAGCTAGCTGATTATGGCAATTCACTCTGTGCATGGCACTACGGGAATGAGCAGATTACCCATCTGTTCAAGCAGCAGTCATTACCCATGGTCTGGGATTTCGCAGAATCCAATCCCTTTGGTGGGGCGAGTGGTAGTTGGGTGAGCATGGTTAAGAGTACACTCGGCTCGCTGGAAAAATGCGAAGTGCCGATTGGCGGTACTATTCACGTGACTCGGGGAAGCGCAACAGAGCTCCCATGGGATGATTGCTATTTTGACGCCGTAATCACTGATCCGCCTTATTACGACAATGTATCCTACTCTAACCTCTCCGACTTCTTTTACGTGTGGCTGAAGCGGACCATTGGGCCGGACTATCCTGAGCATTTCGCAACTGAGTTGACGCCCAAAAAGAAGGAAGCGATTGCCGCGACATATCGACATAAGGGGGACAAGTCAGCATCACGTGGGTTCTACGAAACGATGATGGCGAAAGCATTTGCCGAATCGTATCGCGTCCTGAAGCCAAATGGCATCATTACAGTCGTTTACGCACACAAGACGACTTTGGGCTGGGCAACCCTCGTTGACGCCCTTCGCACTGCTGGATTTGTCGTTACTGAGGCTTGGCCACTCGATACGGAGATGAAGAACCGATTTGTTGCAAGAGAGACCGCGGCTCTAGCATCAAGCATTTTTCTCGTCGCTCGGAAAAGGCGAGTTGAACACACACTTGGCCAGTATGAGTCCGAGGTGCAGCCAGAACTACTGCGAATTGTACGTGAGCGTGTCGATGTTCTTTGGGAAGCGGGAATTGCAGGATCCGACTTGATCATCGCCTCGGTTGGGGCGGGGCTTAGAGCATTTACGAAGTATCGCACAGTCGAATTTGCAAACGGTGAACCAGTTCCGGCTGAAAAGTTTTTGGCTGAAGTGGAAGGTGTAGTTTTGGACACTATGCTCGGGAAGTTGTTTGGGCAGGCTCGGACAAACGTGAGCGCGATCGACCCGGCAAGTCGTTTTTACGTTCTTTGGAGGTTTGTTTACAAAGCAGCCGAGATCGATGCCGGCGAGGCGATCGTCTTCACCTACGCCCAGCATGTCGAGTTGGATGGCCCCCTAGGGCTATCGACGGGGAAAGACGCACTGGTGGAAAAGAAGAAGTCCAAGTACCGCCCCCGCGACTTCACGGAACGCGGCGACAACGACAGGCTAGGGCTACCGAGCGACGATGGCCAGCCTGCACCGCTGATCGACGTGCTTCACCGAGTGCTATGGCTGATGGAAAACAGCCCGCGCAAACTCCGCGAGTTCTTAGCGGAAGCGGATCCCGATCGTGAGCGACTCCGGATCCTGGCCCAATCATTGGCCGGTGCCGGTCTTTCCGGAAAGAGTGAAGAAGATGCAGAAAAACTCATCGGCACAACGGCAGCCGAAAAGTCTGCACTCGGAAAGTTGCTGGCCAATTGGAAGTCTGTTATTGAAAATACGATCGTGTCCAAGGGCGAGCGGGAAGATAAGAAACACGGGCAGACGAGGTTATTTGAATAAGGAGCGACGCATGACCAATCGCGACGAATTATTGAAACGGATTTCCGTCAATCCGAATGTCTGTTTCGGCAAGCCTTGTATCCGAGGCACCCGGATTTGGGTATCGCTGATTGTGGACAACCTGGCGGAAGGAATTTCCGAGGCGGATCTGCTGGCCGCCTATCCTCAACTCCAACCCGAGGACATCCGCGCCGCGCTCGCCTATGCGGCCGAGATGACCCGCGAACGGATCATCCCCATCGTGGTTGGAACAGACAAGCCATGAAGTTGAAATTAGACGAGAACTTGGACCGGCGACTCGTACCGCTCCTGGAAGCGGAGGGTCACGACGTGGATACCGTACCGGCAGAAGGGCTATCGGGTCTGGACGACGACGCAATCTATACTGCGTGCCAAGTCGCAGGCCGGGCGCTGATTACACTGGATTTAGATTTTTCCAATCCGTTCCGATTTCCGCCCGGCGACACGGAAGGCATCCTCGTCGTTCGGCCGCCTCGGCCAGTTCTGCCTGCGATCCATTCAACCCTTGCGAGTATCTTGCCTCAGCTCAACACGCAGCCGTTGAAAGGATCCTTGTGGATCGCCGAACCTGGGCGAATCCGCATTTACGATCCCCATGATGAAGGGACATGAATCCCATGACGGTGCATACACTGAAACCTTGGACCGAACTCGTTAAGCTGCATCCCGACGTTGAGTCAGGGAGCTTGGCGGAAGCAGTTTTTGCTATCGACCTTGGTGCAATTGCGGCCGGTGACGCGACCACGCCCATGGTCTACCGCGATCCAGACGCATTCTTTGCAGCAACGTACCTCACAACGGATCTGTATCGGCTGTTGGAAGAAGTGCTTGCCAGCCTCGCC
>JAFGTN010000495.1 GCA_016934075.1 Pirellulales bacterium | reverse complement strand
GGAAGGTGGGCCAATCGGCATCCGTCAATTTCCGATCCGTGGTGACTGATTTGTAGGCAGGGCCTTTTTCTAGACGTTTATCATCGGTTAGAGGCTTGATTTGCGGTCCGTCCGCCGGGGTCACAGCCGCGTAGCCAAGCAGTTTAGCGCCGGGCTGACAGAAACACTGATCCGGTGGCACGTACAGCATTCCGTTGCAGGGCATCATCCCACTCTTGCATGAACCGCGGAGCCAATTGCTCGCGCGGTGGTGGTCCCCCTTCAAGTCGACGAACTCGGCGCCCTCAAACGAACTGATTACATAACGATCGGTTGCCTTGTTGCGGTAACAGCGGTGGTGGTGTTCCGGGCTGCGAAAATTCTTGACGACGATACGGCGTTTTTCATCACCCGTGCGAAGGTCCCAACCGGCAAGCAGCACATTTGGGCTGTGTTGTATATGCTTTAACTCATCGTCGATACACTCCATGCCACGCCATACCAGGCCGTCGATCACGAAAAGGTCTTCCGCTTCGGCACCGGCCAGCGGCGCGACTTGCTTTTTCCACAACAGTTTTCCATCGGAAGCATCGTGGGCAACCACGTTTTTGTTGTTGTGCATGACAACGACGCCGTCGATCGCCACGAATGCCTTCGGCCGCTTCACGATCGTTTGGGTCTTCCACTGTTCGCGGCCATCTTTCCAGCGAAGTCCGTGGAGTTTTCCACCGGCAAGGTAGAGAACCCGACCTTGGTCAATCGCGAGCGACATCGGGTGGATTGGCGCGCAGGCATGACGCCAGCAGACCTTGGCGGAAACGCCGTCAATGGCAAACAGTGCGGCGCTAGCCGATTTCTCGGTGCCTCGGCGTTTGGCGGCCGAGGCATCGGTGGATTCAGCATAAACGAGCGCGATGCCATCTCGGGCTAGGATCTCGCGTGTGCCTCGGGTGGCGTCGATCGTGTTGAGTGTCCGCCCGGTGGCTGCGTCGAGTATCGACATCGGAGAACGGTAGGAGAGCGTGGCGTAGAGGCGGTCGCCGTCGGCAACAAGGCGACGTTGGTTTTCCGCGGGAACATTCGTTCGTAAACCCGAAAGGACGGTCCAGTCCTTGCCTTCAAGGCGATTACGACTCCACTCGCGCCAGCCCCAGGAATCCAGCGGTCGTTCCCAGAGACATTTACCGTTGAACGCATCGCGGCAGACCAGCGACCAACGGTCGGGCAGGCGTTCATCAATGATACCGATCAGTCCCCGATCGAAGATGTAGAACAATCGTTGGCCGGAGGCTACTGGTGATTGGATGCCGGAGGGTGTTTCGTGGCTACGAAGCCACTGCGGCGGGGCCAGCCACTTCAGCGATCTCGGCGGACCGACAACATCGTCGCGAGCTACCGCGTTGTTGGTAGCATCATATAAATAGTGAGTCCACTGGTCGATGTTTTGAGGTCGGGGCTTGACCTTCACGTGCCAGGAGTTGTTCCGCCGAACGCAAGCCACACCTTCCGGAGCGAGGACACGCATTACTTCTGACATTTGGACGTCGCCCGGTTCTTCCACGACAATAAGATTTATGAGATTATCTACATACGGAAGAGCGCGGCCAACATGCCGCTCGATCGAGACCGGTCCTTGAATTCCCATCGACGCAAGTCGCTTGCGGGCCTGGTGGACGTTGTTTGCATCGGTGTCGAGCCCCTGGACGGTGTACCGCTCGTTGGCCCTCAGGGCCGCGGTCAATGCTCCATCACCACAGCCCAGATGGACAATGATACCTCCTTGAATTCCGGTTAACTTCAGGATCTCTTTAGCCTTTGTGGCAGCGTCGCTTTCACTGGAAGTATTACGATAAATGGGAACTAAGGGCTTAACGCCGAAACTTTTAGCTTGCTCGATTATTTGTGCGACGTTGTCTACCAGAGGAAATTGTACTCCGGCTTTGTAGGTGTCGGCCAGTGATTTTACCGTAGTTCCCTGGAAGAGGTTGATTCGCACACCGGCGTCTTTGAGCTTATGCGATTGCGCGGAAGACGGGAGTTTCGGGTATAGCTGAATGAACTGGCATTTACGGGCGATGGTGTCGTCGATGTATTTGTCCGCATCGCCGCTCTGGCGTTCCATGTTACAGATGAGGATACTCGGATCCACGCGACGTGCCGCTTCAGTAGCGGCGCGGCTACAAGCCAAAAACGCCTGGTGTCGGCGATTTTGCCTAATCACTTCGCGGGCCGTGAGTTCGCCCACCTCGGCCGGATTCCTCAGATGAAGATTCAGCCAGATGTTCAAGGGCATTATTTCAAGTGATTCGCGCAATGTCGGCACTTGCTCGCCGGCAAAGCGGGCATGTTTCTTCGAGCCGGCGTCGAGCTTTTTGATCTGGGCCAGCGTCAATTCGCGAACAGCTCCCTTGCCGTTGGTGGTGCGATCGACGGTTGCGTCGTGCATTATGACCAGATGACCGTCTTTGGTCAGCGATACGTCCATTTCGATCTGGTGCGCGCCCAAGCGAATGGCTTCACGAAAAGCGGCAAGGGTATTTTCGGGATGCGTTTCGCTGGCGCCTCTATGAGCGCAGATTCCACGGACGGGCATGACTATTTTCGCGCAATCGTCGTCCGCCGCTCCGGCTGAATGTCCTGTCGTAATAAAAACGGCCAGTGCCAAGATGCTAAGGACTTTTGCTGCATGGATATATCGTAATGAGATATTGGGCATTGAGAGACCTTTTGTGCTGGGAATCCGCCGTTGAATGATCCGCAAAAAACGCCGACGGGAATTCGTGTCATGCGGAAAGTAATATAAATATCTGAACAAATCAGTAGGCTTCCGTCAAATCCGACACGGTGAAATAGGTATGATCTTTACTGGACTTTTGCAAAATTGCGAGTCAAGGGCACTTAGATATTAATTGGCGGCGCAGCCGGCAATTTATACCTAAACGCCGCAGGGATGTTAACTTGTTATCTGTCAATGAATTAGTGTCAGTCAAGACAATGTAAAAGAAACCTTCGCTTCGCAAAG
>JAFGTN010000494.1 GCA_016934075.1 Pirellulales bacterium | reverse complement strand
CACGGTTTCCGCCTGCCCAGCGCGCTGGACAACCGGCCGCTACGATTCAATGAATGGGAAGGCCTTATCAATCAGGCCGTACATGTCTCGGCCACGCCCGGCCCGTATGAATTGGAACAAACCGGCGGGCAGGTCGTCGAACAGGTTATACGCCCAACCGGCCTTTTGGACCCCGAGATTGAGGTCATGCCGGCCAAGGGCCAGGTGCCGCATTTGCTGGAAGAGATTCGCAAACGGGCGGACGTAGGTCAGCGTGTGTTGGTAACCACACTCACCAAGCGCATGGCCGAGGACCTTGCCGCATATTTCTCCAAACAAGACGTCCGCTGCAAATGGTTGCACAGCGAACTGGACGCCTTCGAACGCGTGGAACTGCTGCGCGACCTGCGCCAGGGGCATTTCGACGTACTGGTAGGCGTCAACCTTCTGCGCGAAGGCCTCGACCTGCCCGAGGTTTCGCTGGTTGCTATCCTGGACGCCGACAAAGAAGGTTTCCTGCGCAGCGAGACCTCGCTAATGCAAACCATCGGCCGCTCCGCCCGCAACGTCGACGCCAAGGTCTTCCTCTACGGCGACAAGGTCACCGACTCGATGCGAAACGCCATCGAAGAGACGGCCCGCCGGCGTGAAATGCAAGCCGCCTACAACGAAAAGCACGGCATCACGCCCGAAACCATCCGCAAGAGCATCCGCGCGGGGATCGAGGAAGAAGCCCGGGCACACGCCGAATCGAACGCCGCCGTGGGCCGCACCGACGAGACGCTCTACATCACCGAAGAGTACCTCTCCGAACTCGAAGCCGAGATGCTCGAAGCCGCCTCCGAACTGGAATTCGAACGCGCCGCCGCCATCCGCGACCGCATCGACCAGATGCGCGAACAGATCGGCAAACCCCTCAAAGAAGCTGAGATCGAACACGCCACGAAAGCGCAGCGTGGTAAGCGGCGGAAGCGGAAGCACGCCAAGGGAGTGAAAAGGAAGGCGGTGCCGAAGCCGGAAAAGTAACGTAGGATGAATCGTGCCCGGTGGTTTCTATTTCTTTTTCTTTGCTTTCTTCCCTCGCTTTTTCTTTTGCACCATCTTAGACGGTTTGGTGTTCTCTTTCGGCAACCACTTACGCATCTTTTTCTTCACGTCGTCGTACTTGTCGTCCCGGGCCAGGTTCTTCCACTCCATTGGATCTTTATCGTGGTCATAAAGCTCTTCGCTGCCGTCGGCGTATTGGATGTATCGCCATTTTTCGGAGCGGATGCCGTGGTTCTTGAATCCGTGGGTGGTCAAGGCCGGCCGTTCCCACTTGGCTTGTGGATTTTCAATCAACGGCACCAGGCTCAGGCCGTCAAGGCCGTCCTTGGCGGGCAATTTGCAGAGTTCGACCAGGGTTGGATAGATGTCGATGAGACCTACGGGCGTGTCGCAACGCTGCCCGGACTTGATACCCGGTCCGGCGAATATCATGCCGTTGCGTGTCGCCTCTTCCCAGAGCGCGAATTTCCGCCAGTGCAGCTTCTCGCCCAGGTGCCAGCCATGGTCCGACCACAGCACGATCAGGGTGTTATCCTTATAAGGGCTCGCATCCAGGGCATCCAGCACCCGGCCCACACTGGCATCGGTAAAGCTGATACTGGCCAGGTAGCCCTGCACGGCCTTGCGCCACTGGTCGTGCTCGACAACTCGGCGATGGTCGCCCCAGGGCCGTGCCATCTTCCGCCCGGCCTCGGGCACATCGTCCAGGTCGTCATCCTTGACCTCGGGCAACGTGATCTTGTCCAACGGATACATGTCGAAATACTTCTTGGGCACATACCACGGCAGGTGCGGTCGAAACAATCCGCAGGCCAGGAAGAACGGCTTTTCGTATTTGCGCTTAAGCTGTTCGATAACCCAAGCGGCCACCTTGCGATCGGCCATTTCATCGTCTTCGACATCCAGCGGCCCCCAATCGAAATGTTTCTGTGCGGCCTTACCACCACCCCAGGGCATCTTTGGCGGTAGCGGATCGATCGGGCGTATCTTGGTTTTCGACGGCCAATACTCGTCCCACGAAGCGGGATGTGGCTGGCTGCCGTGGTAGATCTTGCCACTGCCCAAGGCCGTGTAGCCGTTGGCCATGAAATGCTGTGGTAGCGTGGTCGTCTTCGCCAGCGTGGGATTCTTGCGCCAGTCCTGCGCGTTGACATACATGCCCGAACGTGACGGTAATACGCCCGTCATCAATGCGGCCCGCGACGGATTACACGCAGGCGCCGCGCAGTAAGTGTGGGTGAAAACAATCCCTCGACCGGCCAGACGGTCCAAGTTAGGCGTCTTAACATCCGGATGTCCCCCCAGACAGCCCACCCAGTCGTTCAAATCATCGATGGCGATAAAAAGAACGTTAAGCGGTGCGGACTTATCGCCCTCCGCGGCAAGTAAATGCATCGGATGCATACATCCCACCGCGGCACAAACCATCGCGGCCACAATAATAATACGACGCGTAACGAGTGTGTTCATTTCATCATCTCCACGGGCAAGAGCCGTCATTCTAGAACTGATAATTTCATATTAGTGTAGCCCCGATAGCTTGTTGTTTGGACCGAACACAAGTGTATCAGGTGTCCGGACACAGAGGGGGCAACAAGCAGCCTGTGCAACCCGCCGATTTTCATTTCAGAGCTGTTTCTGAACCATAAGTCAACATAACAGCAAATCCGGCCCTCCGCAAATCCTCTCCCAAAACGCATTTACATAAGACGCAAGACCATACTGTAAGACAACTTAGGGTCTTCGCTGCTTCTCAAAACATCAAACCGGGTAATAGTCGTCTTGAGCATGTTGACACGGAGTGATAACTAAAAATAATGGTTCTTAGGATATTGTAGTGGCTTATTTAGAGGACAAAGAACCAAAAAGGATGAATAATAATGCGTCTACAGAATAAACGCTACTGCATCGAGTTTTTAAGGCTCTTACTTATCTTGTCGGTGCTGGGGCTGTTGGCTGAACATTCTCGCGCCACGGCTAAAGAACAAAACGCCGATTCGTGGTCCCTGCAATCGCCCGACAAACAACTGGCCGTAACGGTAACCCTGGCCGACCTTTCGTCAATGCCCGGCAACCACAAGGGAAAGCGGCTTTACTACCGAATCGATCATGGCCCCGCCGATGCCCGCGTGGAGGTGTTGCCGTTTTCGCCGTTGGGTATTGTCAGAAAAGATCAGGCGTTTGTCGACGGACTGAAATTCGTGTCTGCCCGACCGATAAGGCAAATTAACGAGACTTATGAGATGCCGCACGGCAAGCGGCGTCTGTGCCGTAATCATGCGCAAGAGCTGATCCTAACGTTCAAAAATCGCCATGATGCGAAACTGAACCTGATTTTACGCGCATACAACGACGGCATTGCCTTTCGATATTGCTTCCCCGAGAAGGATAAAAAACGGCGAACTGTTACCGCCGAACTGACGGGCTTCCGTATTCCAGCCGACTCGCGGGTTTGGATACAGCCATATCAGGAGGCCGGCCAATACACCCCGGCCTACGAGGACTACTACCTCAACGGCATTCGAGCAGGAACCGCATCACCGGAGCAAAGTGGATGGGCGTTACCGGCGTTGTTCAAGCTTGGCAATGGGCAATGGGTATTGTTGGCTGAAGCCCTTATCGATGGAAGCTACTGTGGCACCCGCCTTGCACAACAAGCTCCCGACGGCCTTTATAGAGTCCGCCTGCCGGATGTCGCCGAAGGGAAT
>JAFGTN010000493.1 GCA_016934075.1 Pirellulales bacterium | reverse complement strand
TGTTGGCGATGGCCGGATCGTAAACCGTCTGACCGCTGCTCCCGCCCAATACGCGGATCACCTCCGAGTTGAGCAAAGCGATGCGGATGGCGTCGTCCAGCGACATCTTCTCGCTCACGGCCTCGGGCTGAAGTTCGGAAACGGTAGCCGGGACGGGTGTGTTGGGCGGGCGCAGAGGCGGAAGATGTTCGGGGCAACGAACTCTGATGTTCCTCTGCTCGGGCATGATCACCCGGCAAGGCTCTGCCGCCGCCGCGATATCAGGCAACACGGCACAAGAAACGACAAACACCATTATCCCGCAAGCGGCCGTCCTCATTGATGCGTATAAATAACCAGTCATACCATCATAATCGGCACGACCGGACCCGAATCCCTCCGCACGATTGGGAAAATCGACAGAACCGGATGGTGGTTGCCGGAACGACCCGTGCGAGCCGCAGAGACGCCAAAATCGCCATAATCGCTAAATTTTGACATTTGCTGTGGAACATGTACCACAGTCCCGTTGACGAATGCGGCAGGAAAACCGACATTACAACATGATTTCAGAAATGAGGAATCTCCACTTAAACCGTCTGAAACGACACCACGACCGTCACGCACCTTAGCATCGGAATCATGCAGAAGCGGATATACATTGTCTTCCTGGGGATGATCGCGGCAACTCCGCCGCTGGCCACGGACATGTATCTCCCGGCCATCCCGCGGATTGGAGGACAGTGGGGCGTTGCTCAATCCACGGTCAATCTGTCGTTGGTGCTGTGGTTTGTGGCATACAGTCCGACGTTGCTTGTATGGGGTAGTTTGTCGGACCGCTACGGCCGTCGTCCCATTTTATTGAGCGGCCTGGGCGCTTTCGTGGTTTCCTCCTTGCTCTGTGCCATGTCGGGGGACGTCTATCAACTGATCGTCGCGCGCATCTTTCAGGGAATCGCGGCGGCCGGTGCGTCTTCGATGGTGATGGCGATCGCACGCGATTACTTCGAAGGCAAGGAACGCCAAAAGGTGCTTGCCTGGATCGGCATCATTCTAGGGCTGGCGCCGATGATCGCCCCTTCCATCGGCAGCGCTATTTTGAAACATGGGAACTGGCGGATCATCTTCGCCGTACAGGCAATCCTGGCCACGGTTTCTCTGTCTCTCACCTTGGCTATCTACCGGGAAACCGCGTTGGTACTGGACAAGGATGGTCCGGGCAGCTTTTTCAAGCGCTACGCTCGCCTCTCGCGCAATACGAGATACGTTCTGGCCAACGGCACGACGGGTCTGTTATCGGCGCCGTTTCTGGGTTTTGTCGCTTTCTCCGCCTCGGCTTACATCGTTCACTTCGGGATGAGCGAACAGCGCTTCGCCATTCTCTTCGGCGCCAATGCCGTTTTCGCGATCATGGGTTCGGCGGCCTGTACCCGAGTCATTCGGCGTTACAACGAGTACCGGCTTATTACGGTCACCTATCTCGGCTGCCTTGCGGCCGGAACGGTTCTCCTCATAACCGGCCAGGCTGTTTGGATCCTGTTTACCCTTGCCATGGGCGTCTACTCGTTCTTCTTCGGCATGAGTCGCCCCTTGATCAACCACCTGGTGCTCGAACAAGTCGACCGTGACATCGGCGCCGCCGCGTCGGGCATCGTCTGCTATCAGTTCATCGCCGGAGCATGCGGCATGGCCATTGCGACTTATGAATGGCAACGGCCGTTCCTCGTATTCGGCGTCATGGCGACCGTCTGTCCGCTGGTCGTACTGCTCACCTGGCCGCTCCTTCTAAAACGAATCCGGCGCCGGCCCGAAGACCACACAATCGACATCGAAAGCCAGGAAGCCGGCACAAAAGAAATGTCCGCCTGAAAGCGGGATGAACAGTAGAAAGGATCAAAGATTGTGCCCAAAGGCAAGTACACGAAACTGATTGAAGAATACTGCAAACAGCACGACTTTTCGGTACCAGTAGGGTTCTACACGGAATTCAGTGGGTAAAAATGATGTCAACTTGCCTTCGGCAAGAGGTTTTTCAGGCATGGGCTAACAAAAGTATATTGCCCAAGCAGTGGCAAGGGGGCATAATACCGGTATCCAGTGAAGCGGAGGCAGGCACTGATGAGGAGCAACCTACCAAGGAATAACCGGATGCTGACGGAAGTATATTCTGTCAAGGTTCCTCGGATATTCTATGGTCCGAGCAGCTTCTTTTTCATACTTTTGTTAGCCCATGCCTTAAAAACCTTCGTGCGGAGCACGACAAAATATCCTGAAAGGGTTTTGTAATGCATCGAGGACAAACAAAGCGGCCATCACTGATATTGGTAAGAAAGACAATCGGAATATCTAATACGCGCCTAGTTTGAAATAGCGCGTCTCTTAACAAGAAAGTAGTGTGTTTTCCCGATGGGTAAACATGCGGACGAGCGCTATTTCAACCTGGAATTGGTATAATGTTCACTTTTCTTTTCCGTATTGTTATTTGGCAGAAAACTTTCATCCCAAATTGAACGGAGTCACTTTATGAAATCTTTTCCTAAGCCCGCGTTAGTTACCTTTGTTGTACTATGCCTTTTACTCACCGCTGCCGTTGCTGCCCCGTTGACTGCAACAACAGGCGGTCGTGGCAACTCGTATTATCTCTTCACTAAAGCCCTGCATGTCGACGAATCCGGCGTCGTCAAAATTCCGTCGCGATTCAAATGGAGCGTTGAGACCAGCTTTTCCGGTGTTGATACAAACGGTAAAGACCTTCCCGATTCACGTGTTATGCTACGACTTTATGATCCCGATCACAATTTCACCGCGATCACGGCACAGATGGACTTGGCAACGGCAGCAAAACTACATCACGAACTCGGCAATATCATCGTGAAAAAACTTGAAAACCCACGCTATGTTCATCGCCCACAACTGTATGATCCCAAGCACATCCCCACCGGACGATTCAAAGGAGTGGACAAGAACGGCATGGCAATCATTGAACTCGAGCACGCGAGCTCCAAACAAGCCAAATAACCGCCGCAAGACATACAGAGGAAGCCAACAACACTATTTGAGGAGCCATTTGCCAATGAAAGACCGTTTCCCAACCGAGATCGAATTTGACATTGATCGTCGCCAGTTGCTGCGCTACTGGCGAGTTCAATCGTTCATCGGCTGTTGCGTGCCGATCATTCTGTTGTTCGCCTTTATCGGAATTGGCTTCTACAAGATTCACCTCGACTCGATTCAAGACATAGGAATTGTGTCGATTGTTGTGTGGTTAGTGCTTTACATCGTCGCGGTGATTCTCGCCGGACTAATTGTAGGGGGAATAATCTACTTGGCGTTGTGCCACATGCCTTCAAGACGTGCAGCCGCCAATCTCCGTCTCCTGGTCGAAGGACCTTTTTTGCGGATTGTGTCGGGAGCTTTCTATGTAACCGACAGGCGGATTCACTTCCGTGCCATCAGCGATTACAGTACACACGAAGGGCCGCTACTGAAGAAGTTTGGCATGAAATCCTTGAGTTTTCGCGTTATTGGCTCAGGCCAAAATCCTTCGGAACATATTGTTGGACTAGTCGATCCAGATGACGTGCGCGATCAGCTATGCGAAATTGACGCGGCACGCGAGAATGCAGAATAACCGGAGTAAAATGACGAAACGCAGAAAAGAAATGCGAGAAAAAAAGGCCTTACGCCGGCGGAGACGACTTGAAGCAGAAGGGCGCATGGTTAATGGAGTGGAAATCCCAAAAGGAGCGATACCGGCCGACATTTCGAAACAAATTCCAGCGGGCTACAGCAATCGTTATTATTACAAGGATCGAGAATTCACTTGTGTCGAGTGCGGCACGGTAGAAGTTTGGACCGCAAAGGCGCAGCAGTGGTATTTCGAAGTGATAAAGGCACACCCCGCTTCCGAAGCCACTCATTGTTCGGAATGCCGCAAGAAACGGAATAAAGCAAAAGAAGAACAGCGACGTCACATGGATTAGGGGAAATAAAAAAACCGTGAGCCTTTGATAGGGATTAGGCTCAGGCTCCTTATTCTTATCCCGTAAGATCCCGTAATCCTGTCTACAATCTTGTCGGCAGGAAGAATAGGAAACGGAAGTCATTAACGAAGGTTGTCGTCTGTCACCTGAAAAACTTCTTCACTACTTCGGCACAAACCGGAACGAGTACACATCGCATTCTTTCATCACAAACTTCAAGCGGACGGGCTTGCCCGCCCATTGTTTCAGGTCCGGGTTGCCTTGCCAGGAGATTTCTCCGGCAATCTTGTCGCCAACCACGGTTTCGCACTTGTCCAGGCTGAACGCGGGAATCGGGGTGCCGTCGGGCTGCTGGATCTCGACGCGCAGGCTGCCCGCGGCCGAGGTGCTGTAGTTTACGACCAGTTTATTGCCTTCGAATGTGAGGGGCTTGGTTATCAGTTCGCCTTGTTTGGTGCCCGCGTTGACCGAGATGAATCCGTCCGTGCGGAGAACGTATCGGTGTCCGCTCATGGCGTGATAGATCGACATTTCGTCCTCGCCCGTGGGCACCACGTTCAGCGCGACGTAGTTCGAGCGACTTCCCCACCGCGCGGGATCGAACCCGGGGCGGATAAAGGCTTCGGTAAACAATCGTTCGTAAGAGGTTTGTCCGGCACGTGTCGCCATGAACAGTACGTCGGTCGAACCGAGCATGGATTTGGTCTTCTTCGAACCGACCCGACCGGCCATGTAT
>JAFGTN010000492.1 GCA_016934075.1 Pirellulales bacterium | reverse complement strand
TAAAAAACCTAAGCCGAAATCACCGTAAAGTATTCAACTTACCCACAGATTATCCGGAAGAGGCTCTATTTTCTTCCACGGACTACTCTTCTTGCTCTTTGCTCTTCTCGTCAACAACGGCTGTTTCCCGAACCGTCGTTGTTTCCGGCCCCGCGTTCATCGTCTTGCTTATATCCCAGAAACTTTTGGATTTGGCATTGATCTTCGGCATCATCAGCATAGCCGCTATGAAGAAGCCCAGTGTCAGCGCCGTGAGTAAGACGCCTTGCATTGGCGTCCAGATGGCGGCGACCAGGGTAACCGACATAATGGCGGCGGCGGGTATGACAACGCCCACGATTGCCCTCCAGAATCCCATCAGCGTTATTGCCCGCACACCGATGATGGCGATGGCGATGCCGGCCGAGATTACCACGGCCTGTTCCAGGGGGATGTATTCCTGGGCAAAGAACATCAGCGGATAGGCGCCGGCGAAAGTGCCCACCGTCAACAACAGCATCCAGATATCGAATCGCGGCACCGACGCGGCCTGTACCACCAGCCCCACCAGGATACCGAAAACCACAACGCTCAACGGCCCCAGCCAGGTTAGCTCGCCTAGCCGATCTATGGGCGCGATACCCAGAATATCGACTCTCACCGGACGCCCGAACAGCAACCGCTGGTAGTCCCAGGTGTATTTGCTGGTGCGGCCCGAGCGATCCACATCGGTGGGCTGCAACGACAGTTCCAGCATCCGCACGTCCGAACCGTTGGCCACCAGCGACACCTTGTATTTGTCGAGAATCCCGCCGGGCACAACCGCTAGTTCATACACACCCTTGCCCACGGCCGAATATTTCACATCCAACTCTCTCGGCTCGGCGGGTAGCTTGCCATGCCACACGAGTTTCCCATTTTGCATCACTACATTTTCGCTGGGTTGATTGCCGTCCATAATTGCCAGATCGGCCAGCGAAATAATCTGCGGCGGCAAGGGCAGTTCGATTTCGCACTCGCCCGCCTGTTTATCGGGCGCGACCGCCTCAATCTTGCCCTCGAAACACACTTCGTAGATCGACTCGGGCGTATCCGTGCCCACGCTCAGTCGCGGCGTGAGCGTGACATCGGCGCTGAACGCCCGAATCCGCGCCTCTGGAATTTCGACTGCTTCGCTGGGTGCCTGCCCTGTTAGCGCCGGTTGTGCAATTCCGTACTGCTCATACTTCGAACTGGAATCGAGCACCGCCTTGCGAGCTGACTCCCGCGCTGATTGCACAGCGGGAAGCAGCAAGGCAATCGCGATCCCGATAATGGCCACCACGACCAACAACTCGACCAGCGTAAAACCACGACGTGACAAGTAACACATGGCTCCGCTCCTTTAAAAAGATGAGATTAAGAAGAAAAGATAAACGCTTAATCCCGTGGCGCGGGCCTGCCAACTCGACGCGCGCTTGCCAGTCACCGCGCTCGGTCATAATCGCAGTTTACAATTGATTGAATTTATCCGCCAGCGCATAGGTTTTATTCTCAAAATATATTCGCCCGCCGCTGTATTGCCGCTATAGCACATCTGTCCAACTGCCACTAGAATCGCCCCGGGCTCGACTTGTCCAAGGGGGCGTCGGTGACGATGGTCAAACTGAACGGTGGAAGCTGTACGCTGCTCGTGCCGTCGGCCGCAAGCAGGGACGCGTAGGCTAGATTCCGGGGTGAACCGTCTTCTTGCCGGGAATGCAGGGCCGTCAGCGGACGTGCTGCGCCTTTGCCCGTCACATCGAGCTTCCACGACTGGTCGGCATCGTTGACGACGATCAGCGTTAGGCTTTTATCCTTGGGGCTACGCAGGGCGACGGCCCACACCCTGGGCTTGCCGTCAACCTGACCTCCGCTGATTTTGCTGGCCAGGACGATCGCATTCTTCGGCACATGACGCATAGCCAGCCCCAACACGTAGTACGACGACTCGTGCGGAGTAGCGTCGGCGAGCCATTGCTTGAGTTTGCGGTCCCACGTGTCGACAAACTGCCATTGCCCGTCCATGTCACCGCGATTGGTGAAACTCCAATGGTTGAAACCGTCGATGCCCAACTGGAGCGTGCGTACGAGCAACTCGCTGTCTTTCAACGACGCCCGAAACAAGCTAGGGTTCGGGTTATCACCTCCCCAGCCGTAGGCCATGGTGCCCGCCTCGCTCAGATACAAGCCCTTCTTGGCCGCGTGTGCCTCGGGTACGTATTGGGCCAACGTCGTTTTCAGCCGATCGCCAATGCGATAGCCGCCCAGCTTGCCGGGATCCTCGAAATCGAACACGGAGCCGTAGCTGTGAAAATCAATGTCGTCGACGTGTTCGAACCAGGGTTGCTCGCGGAGTTTGCCCAGTTCAGGCAGACCGGTCATGTCGGGCCCCATAACCCGCACATCCAGCCCGGCCTTCTTCAACGCAGCGCGAACATGTTTCGTCGCTTTGACCAAGTATTGCAGCTCCTCGTCTGCGGATTTCGCGTTGGGAATATGCCACCACATACAGTTTGGCTCGTTGACCAGATTTATCCAACGAATGCACTTATATCCCCGCCGCTCGCGGAACTCCCGCAGCAACTCTACCCAGCCATGTGCGAAAGCATCGAGATCGGCGGGTGCGGAAACGACCTCCAAGGACGGGTCGCCCGCATACTCGGGAAACGACAGCCAGCCGACGTTCAGCCACATGCACTGGAGCATGACATCGGCACCGCGCCGCTGGGACCACTGGCAAATCCGATCCACGATCTTCATCTCAGGTGAGTCCCAGGTAAACTCACCCCGACGCGGTTCGAATTGCCGCCAATCCATCTCCAGACGGATGAACTTCAGGGCCAACCAATCGGCGTGCCGCTCCACGGAGTCCCATAGTTTCTTGTGACGCGGCACGACCGGCGGAGTGCCGCCGAAAGCGCTCCCGCCGTGACCCACGGTCGGGTAAATAATCGAATGCCAAGAGGCCCCGACCCCGCTCTGCATCTGATGCTGCGGCCGGTCGGATACCGTCAATGTTACCACATCTTTCTGCGTCGCGGTTACGGTTGTTCCTTGAGCAAATAGTACGTCGGTCATGCAAAAGACAATAACCAGACAGAACAACACAGATGGCAATGCTTGCACGGTTCTAGACACGGCAACGATCCTCGTGACGGGATGTTTTGGGGCGGGATATTTGGAAGGTGGCGTATGAAGCCGATATCAGTATTCCATATCGCCCACCAAGCGTCTAGCCCCTATCCTCTGTCTTCTGCCCTCTACCCCCCCGATCCATCTGCTGTTCTCTATAAACACCTGGACAACCGATCACTCTCGTGGTAGAAAGAGGGATTGGCGCAAGTGGTTTGCGGCCGATACTCTCAACGGAGAATGCGACACGTGTTTGAATTGGTTAGCCCTTTTAAGCCCGCCGGCGATCAGCCGGAGGCTATCGAGGCATTGGTCAAGGGTCTTCAGAACGGCGAAAAGCATCAGGTGCTGATGGGCGTGACCGGGTCGGGCAAGACCTTCACCATGGCCAACGTTATCCAGGCCGTACAGCGTCCCACGCTTGTGATGTCGCACAACAAAACCCTGGCCGCGCAACTCTACAGCGAGTTCAAAGAATTCTTCCCCAACAATGCCGTCAGCTACTTTGTCAGCTATTACGACTACTATCAGCCCGAGGCCTACATCCCCCAGCGGGATATTTACATCGAAAAAGACGCCTCCATCAACCAGGAGATCGACCGCCTGCGGCTCTCGGCAACCAGTTCGCTGGTCAGCCGCCGCGACGTGATCGTCGTGGCCAGCGTGTCGAGCATCTACGGCCTGGGCTCGCCCGAGGATTACCGCGATATGATGGTCTCGCTGGCCATCGGTCAGGAGGTCGACCGCGACGAGGTGCTGGCCAAGCTGGTCGAGATCCAATACGAACGCAACGACGTATCCTTCGAGCCGGGCAAGTTCCGCGTGCGCGGCGATTGCGTCGAAATTCATCCCTCATACGAAGAGTTCGCCCTGCGCATCGAGTTCTGGGGAGATGAAGTCGAACAACTCTCGAAAATCAATCCCACCAGCGGTGAGGTTATCGAACGGCTGGAACAGATGTTCGTCTACCCTTCGAAACATTTCGTGCTGCCCGAGGAACGTATCGAGGCGGCCATCGACGACATCAAAAAAGAACTTACCGGCCAGTTGGAAAAATTCCGCACCGAGGGAAAACTACTCGAAGCCCAACGGCTCAGCGCCCGCACACGCTTCGATATCGAGATGATGCAAGAGGTGGGCTACTGCCCGGGCATCGAGAATTACAGCCGCCCCTTGAGCGGCCGCGCGCCCGACTCGGCACCCGACACGCTCTTCAGCTACTTCCCCAAGGATTTTCTGCTGATGGTCGACGAGTCGCACG
>JAFGTN010000491.1 GCA_016934075.1 Pirellulales bacterium | reverse complement strand
TTTTTGCATATCTTGTGGTGATCCTTCGGATTGACCACAAGATGGCGTATGCAAGTGGATACCTGGATAGTTATGAAACCGCTTCTAATTTTTCATTGCGTCATCGCGTCCTGGCGCCATTGCGTTTTCTTTTTATTGACCGGGGGGTACGGATGACTCGGACAACATGGTTCAAGTCTCATCCAGCAACCCCAATAACGCCCCCTCGTCCGCAAACACGGCCCGGCGGGCGTCGTTTTCTTCTTTGTCGCCATCCAGGTCTTCGACCGCCGTCAGCCAGTGATGGGCCAGGATGGCGATGTCGGCGTCTTTACTGGCATCATCGGCGGGCGGATTAATACAAAAATTGCCGAAGTCAATATTGTCCACAATCTGGCCGGTTGAGAGAGAAATATTCCGCCAGCCTTGAAAACCGTATATACGAGCAGCAACACCGTATCCCGAACCATCATTGGATGCACAGTCCCAGGCAAAAATAAAATCACCGTCGTTATTCATAACCACGCTAGGATTCTCATGATCGTATTGCGGATAGTCGCTCACTTGAAACTCTTCTCCAAGCGGCGTTTCATCAAACGCAAAGCGTTGGGCGTGGACATCGAAGTCATAGTATTCCGGGTTCCCGCTCTGCCAACAAACGATGAACTCACCGGTATCGTTTATAGCAACGCAAGGGATTCCCTGCTCTTGGTGGATTAACGTATTCACCCGAAACTCGTTTCCGAGAGGTGTTCCATCGGATGCAAAACGTCGAGCAAAGACATCTGTCACGGTATACCAGGGACTCGACTCGTTACTCTCCCAGGCGATGACGAACTGTCCCGTGGCATTCATGGCTACGGAAGGGGCTTCCTGACCGCGTAATGTATCTGTATTGACCAGAAACTCATCGGTCATTGGCGTGCCATCGGCGGCATAGAGTCTCGCGCTGACGCCCCAACTATCGCCAAGAACTTCACCTGCCCAGGCGATTACGAAATTACCGGAAGCGTCTATGGCAACAGAAGGCTCCCACTGGTGATTTGGCGTATAGATGTTCACCTGAAACTCGGAGCCTAGCGGTGTTCCGTCGGCAGCGTAACGCTGAGCATAGATGCCGCTCCTGTCTCCGTCCTGGTTTCGACTTACCCATGCAACGACAAAATCTCCATTGGCGTTCATGGCCACCGTGGGATTAGTTTGATCGCTGGTGGTGTAGGTATTGACGCCAAATTCGCCGCCCTGAGGTGTTCCGTCGGAAGCAAAGCGTTGTGCGCGGATTTCTGAATCCAAACCGTTTAGATTATTGCTTTGCCAAACGGCTACAAAAGTGCCGTCGTGCGCCATGGCCACAGAGGGGAACCGCTGCAGGTAGTTCGTCTGAGAGTCTACTAGAAACTCATTGCCTCGAGGACTACCGTCGGCTGCGAACAGTTGACCATATATATCGTAATCGTAACCGTCATTACCATGTTGCCCCTCGCTTTCCCACATAACAACGAACTCGCCACCGGCGCTCATGGCTATCGTGGACGCTGCCTGGTCGCTAGAGGTATACGTATTACACCGCAACTCGACAGATGGTGTATATTCCGGAAAAGTGTGCGTCCAACAATCTTGACGCAACTCATTCAACGTGTAGACGCCGGCCGGCAGATTGGTGAACTCGTATGAGCCGTCAACATCGGTCGTAGTAAACGGTTCACCAGGGTCTAAGTTGCCGTCGTTGTCCTCGTCCAGATAAATCGTCCAACCCTCCAAACCCGGCTCGCCCTCGTCCCAGATGCCGTCACCGTCCTGGTCATGCCACTTGCTGCCGTGGATCTCGGCCGGTCGCACAATTTCAACCTGGTAGTCCTCAACCTCGCCGTCGGCGGCCGGGCCGTCGTACGACAGACCACCGGCCGTGTTCACGCGGAAGCGGGCGAACGTTTGGCCGATGGTTGCGTCGGCGGGTACGGTAAAGGTCAACTCGTTCGTGCCGGTCGAGAGCGACTGGTCGGCGAAGATTTGCTCGCCCGCGTCGCTCCAATCTCCGTCGGCGTTGAAATCCATCCAGGCATTTAGTAGACAATCTTTTGAAGCCACGACACTCACGCCCAAGTCTGTGCGACCGGCTATCAACTCTGTCGCGAACGTAATGCCGTCTTCATCATCGTATCCGTCATTGTCATCGCCCAGGGCGCCGGCGTCGGGTTGAGCGTCGGATTCCCAATCGACTTCAGAGCCCAAGTATGGCCCGTCGTTTACCACGAGGTGCCCGGCCCCGTTGGACGCCCGCAATGTGGGATATGTCGGATCGGGCGCGTCGCCGTAGTCGATGTGGGCAAAGTTGCCAAAGTCGATACCTTCCACATGTTGGCCGGATTCGACCGTGACGTGGCGCCACCCTTCACCACTGTACCGCCGGGCAAAGATGCCATAGTCGGAACCGTCCTGATTCAAACTATGCCAGGCAACAACGGATTGGCCCGAGGCGTTCATGGCAACCGAGGGCTGTGCCTGGTAGCCTGGCGCGTAGGTATTAACCTGGAACTGATCCGCCACGGGAGTGCCGTCGGGCGAATAGCGTCGTCCGAAAATTCCATTGCTGTCATCGGCATGCCATGCGACGAGCAAGCGTCCGTCGGCGTCCATGGCCAGCGAGGGCCCCACCTCCAGGTCGTCGATTTCCTGCGTGTTTACCTGGAACGCGTCACCAAGCGGCGTACCGTCGGCCGCGTAGTGTTGAGCGTGGATACTACTAAGGAAACCGTCTTGCATTTTGCTGTGCCAGGCAATAACAAACCGACCGTCGTTGCTGAAGGCCGCCGCGGGGTAACGCTGTTGGTTTGCCGTATGAGTGTTCACCCGGAATTCGCTACCAATTGGCGTGCCGTCGGCCGCGTAACGCTGGGCATAAATGCCGGAATCGTCGCCGTCCTGGCCGTCGCTTTCCCAGGCGACGACAAACTGGCCGTCGGGATGCATGGCCACCGAAGGAAACCATTGGTAACTTGAGGTGAAGGTGTTGACCTGGAACTCACTACCCAGCGGTGTCCCGTCGGCCGCATAACGCTGGGCAAAGACGCCGTTCCCATCCCCATCCTGGTTGTTACTAGTCCAAACGATAACAAAATCGCCCGCCTCACTCATGGCCACCGATGGCTGGGACTGGGTAGCCGTGGTGTAGGTATTGACCTGAAATTCACTTCCAAGCGGAGTGCCGTCGGCCGCATATCGCTGGGCATGAATGCCGAGATCATCTCCGCCCAGTCCACTGCCGTGCCAGGCAACGACGAACTGTCCCGAACCGTTCATGGTCACCGAGGGTTGCCACTGTGATCCATAGGTATAGGTATTGACTTGGAATTCGCTACCCAGGAGCGTGCCGTCAGCGGCAAAGCGTTGTGTGTAGACGCCTGATCGCGAGCCGTCTTGGGAAAGACTTTCCCACACGACCACGAATTCACCATCTCGGTTGACGGCCACCGAGGGAGATGATTGGGAGCTGGTTGTATAGGTGTTGACCTGGAACTCGTCCGACGCCGTGTATCTCGGGAATGTTTGCTGCCATCCGTCTTGCTCAACTTCGACGACCGTATACACACCCGCCGCAAGATTTTGGAAGGTGTATGAACCATCCGCGCCGGTAAGCGTCCATTTTTCTCCGACGTCCAAGGTGCCGTTTTGGTTCTGGTCGAGGAAGATTTTCCAGTTTTCCAGGCCCGGCTCGCCGGTGTCCAACTGCCCGTCGCCATCCAGGTCGTTCCACTTGGTGCCGGAGATGTGGGCCACGGACGTCATCTGCCAGTTGCGGGCCAAAATAGTGGCATCGATTTCGTCCACCCGCCCGTCTTTGTTGAAATCGCCATCGGTCCAGGTGGCCCCGGACTGCATTAACCAGTTTGAGGCTACTATCGCTGCATCCGCATCGTTGACGATGTTATCGAGGTTGGCGTCCCCGGGTATGCGCGTCGATTTGCTGCTCGTGGGTGTTGCTTGCGGCGTTTCCGCCGATCCCGCTTGGCTCGACTGCACAGCTTCAGCCGGGTAGGCAATTGTATTATTCGGCCGACCGAGCCGGTAGTTGCTTGCAAAGAAGGCCAGGTCGCCCAAATCGACCGTGCCCGAGTGGTCGAAGTCGGCCGCGTAAGCATATGGGCTGTCGGTGGTAACGCCGGGCTGCTCGCCGTAGACTGATGCGAAGAACGACAAGTCGGATAAGCCGATCTGGCCGTCGTCATCCATGTCGTAGGGCACGGCCCGTAGTTGCGTTCCAGGCCCTGTTCCCAGATGCGTTTCATTCGGCACGGCGTCGGCCAGGCCGGCTTGTGGTGACTGCAAAATAACAACGTTTTCAACCGCGGCCGCATACACATCGTCAACATAAAACGGCACGCCCGCATCGGCCGCCGTCGGCTCGAACCTTACGCGGGCAAGCAAGGCGGGCCGATCGTCACCGATATCCGTCCGCGATGTGCCGCCTCCCAGACCGGCGACCGTGCCGTTGGCGTCATCGATCGTTCCTGAATGTGCCCCTTCGAAACCCGGCCCATATTCGATGTTCGTGGCCGTATGGTAGCCGGTATTATACTTCAAATCCACCATCGCCGATGTGACCCCAATATTATCCGAGTCGAGCGTATCGACCCAAATCTCAACCCAGAACGTCTGCCATTCATCAATCCAATCCGCCCCGGCAGGTGTCGCGTCCGCCTCGCTGTTGGCATCAAGCGCTGTACGTTGTGTAACGATCACCGCTGAGAAATCAATCCGCGGTACATATTCATAGGCCCCCATGTCGGCGGTCCCAAGCAATATCCGCGGATTGCCCGCCAGATCGGTTTCCAGCGGATCGCCACTCGCATCAACCGCCAGCGAATTATCCCCCGCATTAATCGCCGGACTGTCGGGCATCAGTCGCAAATCGCCGTAGTCGTTATTGGCCGATTCATCGATTTCCGAAGTATCAGGATCATCCCGCCAGTCGTCTCCGCCGTCTGATGGATTACGGACGAACAATGGATCGCCGCCGATGAGGTTGCTGTCGCTTTCTGAAGCAAGATCGCCATAGTAGTCTAAGCCTTCCAGTGCGACATTCGAATAGAGTATTGTGTTTGCAATTGTTAACGTGACACCATCACTACTGCAAATACCGCCGCCGTAACTTTCAGCCGAATTTCCTGAAAGTGTGGAGTTTGTTACTGTCAGTGTTCCGTTGATGCTGCAAATCGCTCCACCGCCGCTCTCGGATGAGTTGCCGGAGAAGGTGGAGTTAGTTATTTTGACTACGTCGTTGCTGTAAATTCCACCACCGGGACCGTTTACATCCATCCATGTGTTATCGCCAATGCAAACACTCCCGCTGAGACCAGTTGGCCGAACTTCGGCCGAGTTACCCGAGAGCATGGAGTTGCTGAGCGTCAGTGTGCCGTTGTTATATATTCCACCCCCGGTATCGGCCGAGTTACCAATGAGTGAAGAGCCATTTATCGTCAGTGTACCTCCGTCGTTATAAACTCCGCCACCTTCGTAGGCAGATCCACCTGTGATTGTCAGTCCGGAGAGTGTGGCGTCATCTTCGATATAAAAAACACGACTATGAATATTGGCGTCCAAGGTAAGAGATGACAAAGCCGAGGCGTCAATCACGATGGGATGGCTAATCCGCAACTCCCATCCGGAAAGAGTAATCGTTTTGCCATCGAGGTTGCCATCGAAAGTGACTGTGCCGTCGCCAATCCCTGACTGAGAATAATAGATGGCTTCGCGGAGTGTAATCTCGCCGTCATACAGATCGAACTTGTCATCCGCCAAGGACACTAACAGCGAAGGCGTCTCTCGTCCGCTGGCAGGTGGCCCTTGATATTCATATGCGCCAATATCGACAGTTGCATCCGCGATGCGCGGGTTGCCGTCGAGGTCGGTAGTTAGTGGATTACCGGTTGCATCAACCGCCGATGGATTGTTACCTTCATTGATAGCCAGTGACTTGTTGCTGAGTCGCAAATCGCCAGGATCGTCGTCTTCAGTTCCCCAAATCCCGTCTGTTCCTGGTGCCGGCGCTCGCACGAAATTTGGATCAATATTAATCAGATTGTATGAACCTCCAAAGTCGCCCTCGATATTATTTGCAGAGTTCAAACACACGATCGAGTTCGTGACCGTCAGCGTGCCGGAACTGGTGTAAATTCCCCCACCATGGATGTTACCCGTATTGCCCGCAATTGTGGAGTTGTTGACGATTAACGAACCGGACGAATTGTAAATCCCGCCGCCGGAACCGGCCGAGTTGCCGGAAAGCATTGAGTTCGCGACAGATACCGTACCTGAGATATTGCAAATCCCACCCCCGTGGCCCCTGCCTAGAACGCTTACAATGAGATAGGAAGAGTGTTCATTGTCACACGAGTTACCCTCTATAATAGTGTTTTCGACTACCAACGTTCCGGTGTTGCAAATCCCACCACCAATGTTTGATGAGTTTGCCGTGAGGGCGGAATTGGTGACCGTAAGTGTGCCATCGTTATGAATACCGCCACCGGATCCGGCTGAACCGCCGGTGATGGTCAGGCCATGGAGCGTTACATCGCTCTCGATGAAAAACGCACGGCTACGATTGTCGGCATCCACGGTAAGAGACGATAAAGCCGAAGCGTCAATCTCGATGGAATGGCTGATCCTCAACTCCCATCCGGAAAGGGTAATCGTCTCGCCGTCTAGGGCGGCATCGAAGGTGACTGTGCCGTCACCGATTCCGGAGTGCGAATAATAGATAGCTTCGCGGAGTGTAATCTCACTGTCATACAGGTCGAACTCGTCATGTATCGCTGACACGACAAGCGAAGGCGTCTCTCGGCCCGCGGCCGGGGGGCCTTGATGTTCATAGGCGCCGAGATCGACCGTGCCGTCCGCTATGCGCGGATTGCCGGCCAGGTCGATGGTCAGCGGATTGCCTACTGCATCAACCGCCAACAGATTGTTGCCCTTATTGATAGCGGGTGACCTGTCTGTGAGCCGCAAGTCGCCCAGATCGTCGTCATCGGTTCCCCAGTCGCCATCCACTCCTGCCGAAGGGGCACGCACAAAGCTTGGATCTATATCGATTAGATTATTCGAGCCGTCAAAGCTGCCCGTGATGTTCCTTCCGGAATTCAAACACACGATCGAGTTCGTGAGCATCAGAGTGCCGGAATAGTTTCCAATCCCACCACCGTCATTGGCCGAGTTACTCATGATTGTGGAGTTCGTGACCGTCAGCTTGTCGGAAGAGGCATGATAAATTCCGCCACCAATACTTGTGGCTGAGTTACCCGCAAGCGTGGAGTTCGTGATGGTGGCAGTACCATAGTTGTAAATTCCTCCACCGGAACCACCTTCGGCTGCGTTGCCCGTGAGCATTGAGTCAGTGACTGTCAGCGTGCCGTGGTTGTTAATACCGCCACCATTATAGTGAGCCGAGTTTCCAAAAAGTGTGGATTGAATAATGGTTGCAGTGCCGTGGTTTTCAATTCCACCGCCGTATCCGTCCTTGGCTTTATTGCCCGTAAGTATTGAATTAGTAACCGTCAGTGTACCGCTAGTAAAAATTCCACCGCCACCATTCCTCTCGGGATGACTAGATTCGTAAGAGCCATCAGCATTTCCGCCACGGATTGAAATACCGTCAATTGCAGCTTCGATATCATTACCACAGTAAACGACCGTGAAGGCGTTATCAGAGTTGTCATCTGGCACACCGATGTCACCGGAGAGGATTGTTTCGTGGGTGGTGGGATTAGCGTCTCGTTCGGCTAGTGTATCTTCGTTGCCCGCGAAGCCGCCGTAGAGGGTTATGCCGTCGAGAAGCGAGAAGCTGGCCGAGCGGGCATCGCCGGATTCGAGTTCGGCAGTTGGCTTGTAGGTGCCTTCGGCGATCCAGATCTGATCGACGTCGGTGGCCGGGTTACCGTCACTGTTGAATATCGCCGCTTGCGACAGGGCCGATTGCAGGTCGTCGTAGGCGGAAGCCCAGGCCAGCCCGTCGCCGGACGGGGCTGCGTCGTCGTCGACGAAGAGCGTGATTGACAACATCCGTCGATCTTCCAGCGGCTCGCACCACAATCGCCGGGTGAAAATGTTCCTGTTGCAAGTTCTTCGACGCATGGCTCCCCTTTCAATTCTGCAAATGTGCCCGGCGGCTACCCATCGCTAAATGTAACTTAACCCCTCCGATTGTACTGGTTGAAGATGGAAATGCAAGCTTTTGCGGGTCGAAAAAGGAAAAATCAGGCCTTTTGGAAAGAATAATAGAATATATGCCGCGCGGCATAATTCAAGCAGCCGGGCTTTCTTGCGCGAGCACCTTGACGAAGATCACCTTATCGTCTCCCGGGGCGAAGAAATTCCGCAGCAGCGCTTCCCGGCGATAGCCCATTTTTTCATAGAATGCCCGAGTCGAGGCATATTGTTGCCGGCCGGACGTGTCGACGTAGATGCGGCGACCGCCGTTGCGGTGGACGAGGCTTTCGGTTTTCTCGATCAAAGTGTTCCCGATTCCGCGGCGCTGCCAATCGCGTTCCACCGCGATCCAGTAGAGATCGTAGCTGCATTGAGTGGCGGGGATACAGCCATAGCAGGCGAAAGCTATCATGCCTCCGTCGATTTCAG